>NZ_CEEDBP010000004.1:0-252892 GCF_979252845.1 Belnapia sp. AC561 | reverse complement strand
ACACCTTCACCCCAACCGAGTGCACTAACTACTTTACCGCCGCAGGCTATGACGCAGACTGATAGGAAAACGCTCTAAATTGGCTGGGTGATTAGCGCCTGCTGCGCTCCAGCGCGGTAATGCATAGGCATTAATGCATGGAAATCCAGCGGCGAGCCTGCAGGACCAGCTGGCGCCCCCAGTCGGTGAGCTTCTTGTGCTGGCGGCCATGCTTGCGGCAATACCGCTCCGAGGGAGCCAGCGCCGTCAGGAACGGCAGCGCCCAGACCCGCCCGGCCCAGGATATCGGCATCAGGCGCAGCAAGCGCAGGCCGCTGGCCTTCACGAAGTGGCCGTGACTGGAGCGGACCGGGTCTCGGTAAATCCCCTTGGCGCTGATGCGCTTGCCGCGCCGGCTCGATGGTGTCGTCGAGGCCCAGCAACACCGGCCCCGTCGGCAGGAAGGCGTCCAGCAGCAACCAAGCAGCACTCGCGCCGCCACCCGTCCGCTCCAGTCAACACGGTTGAGGACGCGGTGACAGTTGATGAACCGTCGCTCCCGGCCGAGCCCTGTGATCCGCAGGATGCTGGCCACCGTGCGCTGGCCCGGCGCCAAAATGGCACCGAGCAGCAGCACCTCGGCATGCCGCCAACTCCGTTGCAGGAAGAGCTGCGCAGAGCATAGGATCAGCGCGACGAAGCGGGCTGGCAGGCGCAGCATGGTGGCGGTCCTGTGGCTAGGACCTTACCAGCCTAGCCGACCTCCCGCTCCGCTGCCTCAACCAAGAAAATGGTCAAAGTTGAGGTAAGATGATTGTCTTCAAGTAACATTTACCAAGTGGCTTGGGCAATCTGAGCCATGATCCGTGGCACTTCCCCTGGGATCTCCCCTGCAAGGTAGCCGACTGGACCTTGAACCTGCGCCAAGCGGTTGCCTGCTTCACCATGCAGGAAGACGCCCCAGAGCGTCGCCACCACCGGCACAGCCCCCCGCGCCATTAGGGCAGCGATGATGCCGGCCAAAGTATCGCCCGAGCCTGAAGTGGCGAGGCCGATATTGCCCTGGTCGCAGGACCAAGCTTGGCCCTGCGGCGAGACGATGAAAGAAGAGCCTCCCTTCATCACCACGACCGCGCCGAGCATTGCCGCTGCCTGCCGTGCCACGCCCAATGGATCGGCCTCAACCTGTTCTTTTGAAATATTCAGGAGTCCGGCCATTTCCCCGGCATGTGGGGTCACCACCAGCCGCCCAGCATGGCGCCGTAGTGCCTGCCGGCAGTTGCGCAGCTCAGCCAATGCCCCGGCATCAAGCACGAAAGCCGGACTGCCCTCGGCATCGGCCAATAGGCGCTCGGTCAATAGCGCGACGGCCACGGGGTCTAGCATTCCTGGCCCCAGGACTACGGCATCCACACCGGCAGTGCGCCCGGCCAGCCGCGTCGCCTCGTCGGGGTCGATGCCGCCGGCGGCCGTTTCCGCCAAGCCGGTGACGCGGGCCTCCGGCATGGCCATTGCGAGGTGCGGGGCCATGCTGCGAACGGTGGCGAGCTGCAACTTTCCTGCCCCGGCCCGCAGTACAGCAAGTCCGCTGAGATAGACTGCGCCCGGAACCTCGGTGCTACCGCCGATCACCAGCACCCGGCCGCGGCTATTCTTGTCCTCGCCCTCACGATGGTCGGGCAGCGGCATTCCACGCAACATTGCGGCGGTGACCGGCTTGGCGGCGCTCATCGCGCAGCCCTCGGAGCATCCGTCTCCGCCGTCACCGGCGCGCCCTCCACCTCCAATGGCACGGTGAAATTATAGGCCTGCAGCACCAGCCCGCCGTGCGGTCCGGCATTCGGATCGTAGCCATACTCGGTGACGCTGCAATTGACGACATCGCCCTTCGAATCCACCGCTAGGATCTGCTCCTCGGTCATCTGTTCCAGCAGGTAGCGCAGGCAGAGCACCACCACCTGATGCGCCACGATCAGGACCCTCGCCCCGGCGTGATGCAATGAGATGGTGTCAAGCGCCCCACGCAGCCGAAGGATGACGTCGCACCAACTCTCGCCGCCTGGTGGCCGGTGGTAGAACTTGCCAAGGATACGTCGCATCTCGGCCTGGTCGGGGTGCTGCGCCTCAATCCCGTAGCGAGTCAGCCGATCGAGGATACCGAATTCCTTCTCCCGTAGCCGCTCATCGAGGATGAAATCGCCGGGCGCCGCGTCCACACCGCCCGCGGCATGCATCAGCTCCGCAGTTTGCCGTGCCCGCAGATAAGGCGAAGCCAGCACCACATTCGGCCGGATCGATTGATCAGCAAACCAGCGTCCAAGCGCCGCCGCCTGAGTCTGACCTCGCGAACTGAGGGGTACGTCTACGTCGCGACCTAACGTATCGATTTGCGGTAGACGGGCCGCATGGGCCATGTCACGGGCGACGTTGCCACTGCTTTCGCCGTGACGAACGATCCAGAGCCGCTCCGGCCAACGTTGCCGGCCACTGGGAGTAACTGTTGAATGGGTCATGCAATGTTGCTCATGGCAGCTCGCTTAGTGGTGCAGCCATGTTCAACGCAGCGAGCAGCCCAGGTATGCGTGCCCGGCGTAATGTCGGAATAATGCTTCAGGGCCAGGCAAATGGCCGGTGTTGCGCAGCATGGGCAGCCGTAAGCTGCCACACTAGGCTAATTAAAGCGGCACGATGCAGCCTCAAGGCAGCAGGTTTCTTGTGGCAAGAGCGGAATCGCTGCCAGTCTTGCCAAAGCTCTCCCAATATAATCATCGGTGGGCCAGGCTTTCGCGGACCATCCGGACCTCAACGAGGAAGCTTTCTGCTCGCTATTGGCCAACGGTTTGGCTCAGCCCTGCAAGATGATTTCTTCCACCGGTATCCGTATATAGACGAACACAAACAAGATGGTGAATGGTGCCATGGTCAACAGCATGCGTATGACAAGCCGTACCGATTAGCAGCGGCCCAAACATCAGCACCCAACGCAGAAGCGCAGCCAATGTCCGGCTACGCTACTTACTGAGAACGGCCTGCATTTACTTCTCATAAGGGGGCGCCTTTTGCTGAGGTTGTACTTCAGCTGAAGACGAAGTCGCTAAAGCCCAGCGAAGTGATCCCGGCGATGAAGACTTCCCCGTGGTCGGCCGCTTGGCCCGCCAAGCCTCCGTAGCTGAGGGTTACGCCACCAACGGTGGTTATCCAGGTGACTTCGCGGGCAGAGATGCCATGAAGTTCCAAATGATCGATCCCTTGCTGGAAATCGACGATCTGGTCATTACCGTCTGCGCGGTTGAATAGGAAGATGTCGGCACCAGCGCCACCGCGCAGCTTATCATTGCCCGCTCCGCCGATGATGACATCATCGCCGATCCCGGCACTGATATAGTCATTGCCAATCGTACCGGTGATGGAGTCGTTGCCGATGGTGCCGCGGAAGGTCGTCATGACTTCAGTCCTAAGTTCGCTGAGGACCTATAAAAACAACCAGTACGATCTTCTAGTTACGTTTCTGTCCTCTGCATATCGCAATCGATAGGACCTAGGGCGGCTTCATGTAGGATGAGTTATTCATCTAGAGGCTGTTATGGACCATTGGCTGGGTAACGATCAGGCTTTGGGGCATGACTGCCCGCAAGCCATACCCGTCTGATGTCTCCGATGACGAATGGGCCTTGGTTGCGCCTTACCTGGCCCTCCTGCCCGAGGATGCGGGGCAGCGTGAGCACACGCTGCGCGAGGTGTTCAACGGCCTGCGCTATGTCATCAAGACCGGGGCGCCGTGGCGCTGGATGCCGAACGACCTGCCGCCCTGGGCGGCAGTCTACCAGCAGGCCCAGCGCTGGCTGGCGGCCGGCTGCTTCGAGGCGCTGGCCGAGGATCTGCGGGCCGTGCTGCGGGTCGCCGCCGGCCGCAAAGCCCAACCCAGTGCTGCCATCCTGGACAGCCGCACGCTGCGGTCCTCGCCGGAGAGCGGTGCCAGGGCGGGCTATGACGGCGCCAAGCGCAAGCGGGGCTCCAAACTCCACCTGGCAGTCGATACGCTGGGCCACCTGCTGGCCTTGCACGTCACACCCGCCAGCGCGGACGATCGGGCCGAGGTGGGCCGGCTGGCCCAGGCTGTGCAGTCCTCCACCAGCCAGAGCGTCGACCTGGCCTATGTCGACCAGGGCTACACCGGCCCGAAGGCTGCTGACGCCGCAAAGGCGCATGGTATCAAGCTCGAGGTGGTCAAGCTGCCGGACGCCAAGCGCGGCTTCGTGCTGCTGCCGCGGCGCTGGGTGGTCGAACGGTCCTTCGCCTGGGCCACTCGCTTTCGCCGCCTGGTGAAGGACTACGAGGGATATGCCAGCACTCTCGCCGACCTTCACCTCGTCGCCTTCGTCTGCCTCATGCTCAAACAGGCCGCGCTACTGAACGGAGGTTCATAACAGCCTCTAGGAATACTCTTGGTTGCGTTTTCACTACACAATTTACGCGCCAAAGTGGAATCTTCTTAATAGATATTGCAATTTCAACAATGGAATCTTAATTGCGCCGCATACGTTCGAATTTGTGTGCAGATTCAAACGGATGTTTTGATTAAATATTTCGTAATTTACAGTAGCCATCCAACGGTTCCGGTTCAATTTTTCAGGTTGCTGCCGATACGCTGGGACGAGACGACCAGGAATGGTCAGGCCAGCCACGACCAGCTTCCACAGTAAGACGCCACGATGCTGGCTTTAAGAAGCGCCAAATGAGCCCGGGCCTCAGGTCCAATAGAGCAGCCGCGCGGCGGGGAGGTGGTAGGCAACACCAGCCTCCAGCGCGGTCCGCAGTTCAGTCATCCGCTCGCGCGGGTAGACGTATTTCACGCTGCCGAACTTGGTCGTCTTACGGCTGCGATCGGCTAGGTCCATACCCAACGCACTGCCGGGGTACCAACTTTGCAATATTTGACGGGATCCCTCAGTGAAGCGGTGGGTAATGAGCTCCACCGTCAGATCCGGATCGGGCACGCCAGCAAGCGCTGCGGCGCAATCCGCTAGCAGCCTGTCGTAGCCTTCCTCCCAGTTTGGCACCGGCATGATGGGTGCCACGGTCAGGCCAATCCGATAGCCCGCCAGCGCCACTTGCCGCATCGCCGAGAGACGCTGGGCCATGCGTGGCGCGCCACCCTCAAAGCGCTCGACGCCGGTAGCGTTGACGGAAAAGCGGATACGCGTCCGCCGGCCATGCGGCAGGTTAAGCAGCGGCGCCACCCCATCGTATTTGGTGGTAAAACGAAGCTGAACCGGCGCCTCCCAAGCGCCAAACATTCGAATCGATTCGGCCAATGCGCCGGTGATGTGCTCGATGCCGAGCGGGTCGGTATAGCAGGAGGCTTCGAAGGTCGTACCCTCGCCAATGCGGGCGGCATTGCGCGAGGTTATCTGTCCTTGGCCGAGCAGGGGCGGCAACTCGGCCAGGATCTCTGGCAGGTTGGCATAGGCACGGATGATCGGCGGTCCAGCGAGCGAGCCAGCGAGGTAGCAGTACTGGCAATGCGCCGGGCAGCCTGCGGCTAAGTCGAAACGCCAGTCCGCGCTGGGAGGAATCGGCTGTGGACGACGCTTGCTGGGAGGCGAAACGACGATCGCCAACGTGGATTTGGCGTCGCGGTAACTGTCGGGCAGCCCGCTCAGCCGGTCGGATTTCAGGTACACAATCTCGGCGCCCAGGGCCTCGGCCCTTTCCACCATCGTTAAGCCTTGCGGCCAGGACAAGGCGGCCGGTGTCGCCAGCACCCGTCTCGGCACCCAAAGCCTCTGCGCCGGCATCGCATCAAAAAGCATAGCGTACCCTGCAATAGGGCATGTGGCTGGCTAGTAGATCGCGAAAGCGACCGAGCCAACGGCCCTTCCAACCGCTGCGGTAGCGAAGGTTGATCTGGCCGCCCTCAGACTGCTTCTCCTCTTGGATGTCGGGGCGCCAAAGCAGGGCCTCGGCCTTCGGATGCCAAGCGAGGTTGACCGCATGCAGGGCGTCGTTGTGGGTCAGCATGATGATTTCAGCAGCGAGCTGGTCCTTCACTGCCGGCGGCAATGCCGCGTCGAGCTCCTGGAACAGCCCCGCCCATTCCGCTTCCCAACCTTCGCGCAGCACGACGGGCGAGAAGTTCACGTGCACTTCGTAGCCGGCGCGATGCAATTCGGGTATCGCCGCGATCCGTTCGGCAACCGGCGTGGTGCGGATGTCGAGCAGCTTCGCCAGTGCCGCCGGCATCAACGACATGCGAATTCGGGTACGACCCTGTGGGTCATAGTCCAGCAGAGCCTGGTTGACCCATTTGGTGGCAAAGCTGCCCTTAGCGTTGGGCAACTTACGAAACATGGCAACGAGGTCGCGTACGTTGTCGGAGACCAGCGCGTCGACCGAGAGGTCGCCGTTCTCCCCAAGGTCATAGACCCAATCCTTCGAGTCTACCTGATTGGGCACCTTGGGGCCGAGTCGGCCGGCGTGACGGGCAGTGGCGGCAATGATTTCTTCGATATTGGCAAAGACCGTGATTGGGTTCGCGTGCCCCTTGCGGCGAGCGACATAGCAATAGGCGCAGGCCATGGCGCAGCCATTTGAGGTGGAAGGCGCGATGAAATCGGCACTGCGACCATTCGGTCTGAAAGTCAGCCCCTTCTTGACGCCAAGAACTAGAACTTCGCGCTTGGGACGGAGGAAATCGCCAGGGTCGGCCTCGCGCAACTCGGGGATACGCCAATGCGATTCAACCAATATACGTTGGGCATCGGAGAACCGCGCCAGGATTTCCTGGCCACGTGGATACCGCTCAACCGCGGCTTCCAAGTAAATTTGGCGAATGTCTAACGGCGATATGGTGCTGAGGTCGGGCATGCACGGAGGATATGAGGTGGTTGCTGAAGAATGGCAGGTTTCGATTTTGAAATCGCTCTAATTTGTTGAATAAAATGATGCGCTGTCATAAGCCGGTTGGAAATAGCCAATACCAAGACCGCTTGAAAGGTGGACCGATAGAAGGGTGCCATTCAGACCTGACCTGCCCCCGTAGAAGTAGTCTGCCGGTAAGGTAGTCCGGCGGTTACGGAGGAGGGTGGGATGGCGCGGAGAAGGCGCACACGCCGGAGGAGATCGTCGCCAAGCTGCGGCAGGTCGAGGTCTTGGTGGGCCAGGGCAGGTAGGTGGCCGAGGCGGTTCGGTCGATCGGGGTGACGGAGCCGAGCTACTACCGCTGGCGGTCGGAATACGGCGGCCTGAAGGTAGACCAGGTGAAGCGGTTGAAGGAGTTGGAACGCGAGAACGCGCGGCTTCGAAAGCGGTCTCGGACCTGACGTTGGAGAGGGTTATCCTGAAGGAAGCCGCGTCGGGAAAATGGTGAGCCCTGCGCGGCGCCGGGCTTGTGTCGAGCAGGTGGTGCGCGAACTCGGCGTGTCCGAGCGGCAGGCCTGCAAGGTGCTGGGGCAGCACCGCTCGACGCAGCGGAAGGCGCCGCGCGGGGCGGATGACGAAGCCAGGCTGACGGCCGATATCGTCGAGCTGGCGAAGCGCTATGGCCGGTAAGGCTACCGGCGGATCACGGTGCTGCTGCGGGACGCGGGTTGGACGGTGAACAGTAAGCGCGTCGAGCGGATCTGGCGCCGCGAGGGACTGAAGGTGCCGCAACGGCAGCCGAAGCGCGGCAGGCTATGGCTGGCGGACGGCTCCTGCATCCGCCTGCGGCCGGAGCGGCCGAACTACGTCTGGGCCTACGACTTCGTCGAGGACGGCACTCGGGATGGGCGGAAGTTCAGGATGCTCTGCGTGGTGGACGAGTTCACCCGCGAAGCGCTGACGATCCGGGTGGCGCGCAAGCTCACCTCGGCGGACGTGATCGACGTGCTGGCTGACCTGTTCCTAGCGTATGAGACGCCCGCACCCACATTCCTGCCGAATAGCCGAGGTTCAGTTAACCTACGGCTTGGCGTAATGCCGTCACATGCCAGTCTTGACGACCGGTCATCAGATCAATGATGGAGGCCATTTGTCGGTCACGCTGCCAGCCAGCAACGGCCCGCACCAATCCATCACGGAGATAAAAGGCAAGGAACTCTGGTTTCTCCAGGTCGCCGTCCACGACGATCTCATCCCAGCTTTCCGCGTGCCCGACGTAGTCTAGTCGCTGCATGTAGTGGATGGTCCAGAAATAGGGTACGGCATTGTAGGGGATGCTACGTCCAAGCATGTTCAAGGCCGCTATACGGCCGTGTTGCTCGGCCACGCGCCAATGCTCCACCCGAATGCGCTCGCCGCTGCCATGGAGTGGGAACGCCGCGATGTCTCCGGCGGCATAAAGACCGTCCGTGACCCGAAGGCAACGATCGGTTTCCAATCCGCCATCCTCACGCCGCTGCGGCAGTCCGTAAACGAGGTCCGTCTCCGGTGAGATGCCCAGCCCCGCAACGACCAAATCCGCTGGAAGTATGGTGCCGTCATTCAAAAGCACGCGCTCTACCTGCCCGCTGCCCGCTGCCCGCTGCCCGCTGCCCGCTGCCCTCGAGCGCCGAGACCTCATGTCCTAGGTGAAAAATCACCCCTTTTCGTTCGTGGATACGGCGGAACACGTTACCAATATCCGCGCCGAGCTGTTTCTCCAACGGTGCGCGTTGCGGCGCCACGACAGCAACATCGAGGCCACGTTCCCGCAAGCTGCCAGCGGCCTCCAGCCCGATGTAGCCCGCACCGACCACCACGGCCCGTTTTGCCCTCCCTGCGGTCCGGACGATCGCTTCGGCATCTCCGGCAGTCCGCAGCAGATGCACGCCGTCCAGCTCATGCCCTGGGATATCCAACGGACGCGGGCGGCCGCCGGTGGCGAGCAGCGCCGCGTCGAAGCCGAGTTGGCTGCCATCCGCAAAGATGAGCCTTCGCATCGCTGAGGCTATTTGGGTGACTTCGCCGATCTTCCGCTCGATCCTGTGCCTGCCATAGAACGACGCGTCCTGCAGCGGCGTCTTCTCGCCGCCCTTTTTACCCGAAAGGGAATATTTGCTGAGGACGGTCCGGTCGTAAGGAAGCCGGTCCTCGCGGCCGATCAGCACCACGCGGCCGCCGAATCCTTCTTCCCGCAACGTCTGCGCCGCGGCGGTCCCGGCGGCCCCCGCACCAACGATGGCTATGCAGCGGGTATCGCCGTCGGCCTCATGCCGAACCGGATCGATGCGGTCAGGCTGCTCGTCAAGGGACACTACGATTTGGCCATCCGCAATCCGCACCGGGAAGGACGGTAGGTCATCCACAGCCGGTGGCTCGAGCCGGCGTCCCGTCGCCAGCTGGAATGCCGCCTTGTGCCATGGGCAGGTCACGACGCCGTCGTGCAACACGCCCTCATGCAGTGGCGCCCCGGCATGCGGGCATGTCGAGCCCACGGCGTGGCATCGGCCGCCGGACTTTGCCAGCAGCAGCTTGTGGCCATCGGCCTCGACCACGCGCATCGCGTTCTCACCCAGGTCAGCCTCGAAACCAACAACGTGGTCCACCATCAGTTCTCCACGAATGAACGACGGCAGGCGTTATGGGACAACCTGACGACCGCATCGGCTGCGTCAGCAACGCAGCCTGACGGTGGATGTCGCATATCGGCGCGGTCAATGTGGCGCTGCCGTTTCGGACCAGCCAAATGGTTTGAGGAAGCGGGTACAGCACGCTGCATGGAAGGCGATCGTTGCCGATCGTCTTATGACGTCGAACGCCGGGTAGCCGGCGAATCGGTTCAGTGGCGCAAAGCGTTCAATCTGGCCTTGCTCCGCAGCAGTGGGACTGGGCGGCAATCCGCTGCAGGGTAGCTGCTGCCTCCTGGCCGGGACAAGGCGTCGCCAGGGGCAGAGCCAAAGGGCGCCACGGCGGTCCGCGCATCTTTACGGAGGATGCGGGTTGCGAACCGTCGCTTCGACCCCACTCCATGAGCAATGAACCACCCGGAATCCTTATGACGATCGTCCCGTGCCCCGCCTTGCCATCGCTGCCGCTGCACATTCTTGCCACACGGGCCACGGACCGCTTTGCATGGCCGAACCGGCCGTGACGCCTCCGGACAAGGACGGCTGCCTAGGAAAAGCCAAGCCACGATTTCTGGTGGCGGAAAGCGAAACATCGGAACAGCGCGACCAGCGCCGCGCCAGCGTCGGGCGCAGCAGCGGCGAGACCTACCTTGACACCCTCCGGGCCATTGTCCCGGACGCCATCTGCGACCTAGCCCGGCCAGCGGAGGAAGGGGCGGAGATGCCGGACCGGGCCACGCTGGCCACCTATGATGCTGTGTTTCTCACCGGCTCGCCGATGCATGTTTACCAGGACACGCCCGCGGTTCGCCGCCAGCTCGCCTTCATGCGCAATGTTTTCGCTTCGGGCACGCCCTCCTTTGGATCCTGTGCTGGGCTACAGGTGGCCGTCGCGGCAGCAGGAGGTGCGGTGCGGGAGAACCGGCGCGGACATGAGGCCGCCTTCGCCCGCCGCATTGTGGCGACCGCGGCGGGGCGTGGCCATCCGCTCCTCGCAGGTCGGCCTGCGGCTTGGGATGCCATGGCTATTCATACCGATGAAGTGGAGCGGCTACCCGAAGGGGCTGTCATTCTTGCCAGCAACGAGGTGAGCGCCGTGCAGGCAGCCGAGATCCGTCATGGGGATGGTGTGTTCTGGGGCGTGCAGTACCACCCGGAGCTGACATTGGCTGAAGTTGCGGCGGCGATACGGCGCCAGGCCGATGACCTGCTGAAGCAGGGGCTTGCTCGGAACCGGCGTGACGTGGACGATCATGCCGACCGCATCGAGGCCCTGCACCGGGAGCCTTCCCGACGCGACTTGGCATGGCAGCTTGGCCTTGACCAGCAAGTCACTGATCCCGACCTGCGTCAGACCGAGTTGCGCAACTTTATCCTGCATCTGGTCAGGCCGGTCATGCAGTCACGCCGCCGGCTCGGATGACGGCTTCAGCGTTTAGCATGCAGAACGGTTAAATGCCTGCCTTCGGCAGCTACCATAGTTTGTAGAAATCGCCGTTTGGCGGATGCCGAATGACAGAACCCAGGCCATCCTCACCGCCGTCCAGGCCAAAAGCCTGGAAAATACAGAACCGGGACATTAGCATCGAAAGCTAGCCGGCGTCCGCGGCGCGTTCCTCGGCAGCGAGCATCACCGCCTCGATCTGCGCGAGCAGGACTGTGAAATCGACCGGCTTGGCATGATAGTCATCGCATCCGGCCGCCAGCGTCTTTTCCCGATCGCCGGCCATGGCATGTGCGGTCAGCGCGATGATCGGAATGCCACGGGTGCGGTCGTCGCCCCGGATAGTGCGCGCTGCGGTCCAGCCGTCCATGACCGGCAGGTTCATATCGAGCAGCACCACATCGGGCTGATCGGCGATCGCCGCCTCGACACCCTGCTGGCCATCATGCGCCAGCACCACCTCAAAGCCGCGTCGCCGCAGCCGGCGGGACAGGAAGTCCCAAAGCTCCTCGTGGTCCTCAACCAATAAAATTTTCGACATGGTGACGGTTCCGTTTGGTTTCAGGGTGCGGCAGCGGGGGCCGGGACCGGCTCGGCACCGGATGCGGCATGGAGCGCACGGGCGCGGTGATCGGCAGCCAAGCGGCGCAGCTCGGCCAATAGCTCGGCCGGCGGTGGTGCCTCGGCCGGCACCACCTGGCGCACCTTGGCACGCAGGCTTGCCAGCTCTGGCTCGGCCAGGCCGCCCTCCGCCAGGGCGATGACCGGCACGGCCGACCAAGCGGCATCGCCGCGCAGGGCATTGATCAGCGCGAAACCCTCGGCGGCATGCGGCCGCACCTCCATCAGCAGCAAGCCGGGCGCCGCGTCGCCGGCCGCCATGCGGCGGCGGATATCGGCCGCGTCCGTCGCTTCCTCGACCGCCCAGCCCTCGGCCTCGAGCAGTCGGCGCAACTCCGCCCGCTGTGCCGGATCCGCCTCCAGCAGCAGCGCCGTGGCGGTGGAGCGGTAGCGCTCCAGCACGCGCTTGAGGCGCTGCCACTGCACTGGCTTGGTCAGGTAGTCGGCGGCACCGAGCGAATAGGCCAGGCCACGCTCCTCGACGAAAGTCACCATGATGACCGGGATATCGGCGAGCTCCGGCTCCGCCTTCAAGGCCGAGAGCACCGACCACCCATCCATCTGCGGCATCATCACGTCGAGCAGCACCGCATTCGGGTGCAGATCGCGGGCCATGGCGATGCCGCTGCGGCCATCGGGGGCGCAGCGCACCGCGAAGCCTTCCCGACGCAGGAAGCGGGAGATCAGGTCGAGCGAGGCTGGATCGTCGTCGATCACCAGCACCAGCCCTGCCTCGGCGCTGCCGGCATCCGCGGGCACACCGATGTCGGTATCGGCGGGGTCGGCCTCCGGCCGCATCCGCCGCAGGTCGGACGGCAGTCGCATGGTGAAGGTCGAGCCACGCCCGGGCTCGCTTTCGAGCCCGATGTCCCCGCCGAGCATGGTGGCGAAGGCCTTGGTGATGGCGAGGCCGAGCCCTGTCCCACCGAACCGCCGCGTGGTCGAGCTGTCGGCCTGGGCGAAGCGGTGGAACAGGCGGCCAATCTGCTCCTTGGTCATGCCGATGCCGGTATCGGCAATCCGGAATTCCAGCCAGTCCTGGCCCTCGGCATCGCGGCTGCGGCTGGCGGCGAGGGTCACGGTTCCGGCCTCGGTGAATTTCGCCGCGTTGCCCACTAGGTTGAACAGGCACTGCCGCAGCTTCACGGAATCCGAATGCATGTCGCCGAGGTTGTCGGCCACCTCGACAACCAGGGTATTGCCCTTCTTGCCGACCAGGCCCTCGACCGTAGCGGCGACCTCGCGCAGCAGTGCCGCGGCGTCGAAGTCTTCGGTCTGCACCTCCATCCGTCCGGCCTCGATCTTCGAGAGGTCGAGCACGTCGTTGATCAGCGAGAGCAGATGCTTGGCATTGGCGGCGATCTTGTGCAGGTCGCCCTGCATCACCTCGGCGCCGGGCACGTCGGCCGCATCCTCCTCCAACATTTCGGCATAGCCGATCACCGCCGAGAGCGGTGTGCGCAGCTCATGGCTCATGTTGGCGATGAACTGGCTCTTTGCCCGGTTGGCGTCATCGGCGGCATCGCGGGCTGCTTCCAGCTCCTCCTCGACGCGGCGCATCTCGGTGATGTCGGTATTGGTGCCGAACCAGCCGACGAGGCGGGGCGGGTCGCCGGCCACGTCGTCGGCCGCCTCGCGCAGCGGCTCGGCGCGCGAGAGGAACCAACGGTACTCGCCATCGGCGCGGCGCAGCAGGAAGGTGTCCTCCCAGGCGGTACCGGCGGCGATCGCCGCCTGGAAACGCCTAGTCACGCCGTCGAGGTGGTCGGGGTGGTGGACGCTCTGCCAGCCCCAGCCGCGCATCGCCTCCTCCGTCGCGCCGGTGTAGTCGTACCAGCGCTGGTTGTACCACTGGATGGTACCGGTCTCGTCGGTCATCCAGGCGAGCTGCGGGATGCTGTCGATGATGGTGCGCGAACGCTGCTCGCTGCGCCGCAGCTTCTCCTCGGCGCGGCGCCGGGCACTCACGTCGAGCACGAACAGGCCAAGCCCGGCCGGCAGGCCATCGGCGCCCTCGCGCCTCAGGGGAAACAGGCTGGCCAGCAGGTGACGCTTCAGCGCGGCTTCGCCCGGCGGCTCGACCTCGAGCTCGACATTGGCATGGGCGCGGCCGCCATCCAGCACGGCCCGCAGCTTGGGCTCGAGCTGCGCCAGCACTGCCGGCGGCAGCAGGACCTCGCCCGACCGCGGCTCGACGCCGAGGATATGCTCGGCGAGCTCAAACAGCGCCCGGTTGCCTTGCACCAGCGTCAGGTCGCGGTCGAGGAAGGCGACGCTCGCCGGGGCATTCTCCATCAACCCGGCGACCAGCAGGTTGGCCTGCCGCGCGGCCCGCCGCCGGGCGATCGCCAGCCAGAGGAAAAGCCCGCAGCCGAGCAGGACGAAGCCGAAGGCCGCCGCCGCCAAGATGCCGCTGCGACGATCGGCCGCGGCGGCACGCAGGCCGGCCTGCGCGGTCGCGGCACGCTGCAGGGTGAGGGCTGCCGCCCGGGCCTCGTCCATCAGCCGCTTGCCCTGGCCGGACGCCACCGCCGCCACCGCGGCCTCCGCCCCGGTGCGGCGGCGCAACTCGACCACGCCCTGGGCCCAGTCGCGCTTGGCCTCGGTCAGCCGCCGCAGCTCTGGTCCGGCGTCCAGGCCCGCGGCGGCCACGGCGCGGTCGATCGTGGCGAAGCGGCCATCGATCATGGCGATGCCGGCGGCGAAGGGAGCCAGGAATTCCTCGCGGCCGGTCAGCAGGAAGCCTCGCTGCCCGGTTTCGATGTCCTTGAGGTCGGACATTAGTGCCTCGGTGCCGAGCACCACGTTGGTGGCCGCCTCGATCGCCGCGCGGTCGCGCGATGCCGCCGCATAGCCCCAGCCGGCGAGGCCGATGCCCAGCGCCAGCAGCCCGCCAGCAACCGGCATGAGGTAGCGCAGACGGGGCGACTCGCCGATCAGCGCCGGGCGGCCGGCGCGGGTGAGGAAGCTTGGGGGAGATTGAGTCACGGGCCTGCCGGGTTTGGGTGAGGCATCAGCGCCCGCCGACCCGATTGGTTCGACAGCGCAGGTCTTGTGAACTGCGCCAGGGGACCGGCGTTGCAGACGCGCAACGCAATATTTTCGGGACCCGACATACCCATGCCAGCATCCGAGGTCGTCCGGGATACCGAGACCGTCACCGGCCCACCCGCCACGTCGTCCGCCTGGATGCCCGGGAGCCCCATGGTCTCGCCGATGCTGATCCAGGGTACCGTCGCGCTCTGCGCCGCGACCATCGTCGTCGCCGGCCTCTATGTCGGGCGGGAGCTGCTGGTGCCCCTGGTGCTGGCCATCCTGCTTGCCTTCGTGCTCGCGCCGCTGGTGCGGCTGCTGCTGCGGCTGCGGATCGGCAATTCCTTCGCGGTGCTGCTGGCGGTCGCGCTCAGCTTCGTCGTGGTCTTCGGCATCGGCCTCGTCGTTGCCCGCCAGCTTGGCCAGCTCGCCGGGCAGCTGCCGCAATACCAGCGCAACGTTGAGGCCAAGGTCCAGGCGCTGCGGATCGGCGAGCTACTGGAGGAGGCCAATGGGCTATTGGGGCGGCTGCGGCATGGTTTGGTCCCCGACGGTGGCCGCGGCGTCGCCACTGCTGCGGCGCCGGCCAGCGGCGGCGAGGCCAATGCGCTCGACATGCTGGGCAACCTGGTGGAGCCGCTGCTGGCGCCGCTTGCCACCATCGGCATCGTCTTCGTCTTCAGCATCTTCGTACTGCTTTATCGGGAAGATCTGCGTGACCGGCTGATCCGCCTCGCCGGCTCAGGGGATCTGCATCGCACCACCCTGGCCCTGAACGACGCAGCCTGGCGGCTCTCGCGCTTCTTTTTGGCACAGGTGGCATTGAACGCCGGCTTCGGCCTGTTCATCGCCGGTGGGCTGTGGCTGCTCGGCCTGCCAAATCCGGTGCTCTGGGGCATCCTCGCCGGGCTGATGCGCTTCGTGCCCTTCATCGGCGTGTTCATCGCGGTGGTGCCGCCTACCCTGCTGGCCTTGGCGGTCGATCCCGGCTGGGCCATGGCGCTGTGGATTCTCGGCCTGTTCCTGATCAGTGAGCCCATCATGGGGCAGGTGGTCGAGCCGCTGCTCTATGGCCACAGCACGGGTCTGTCGCCTTTGGCGGTGATCGTCGCGGCGACCTTCTGGGCCTTCATCTGGGGGCCGGTCGGGCTGCTGCTGGCGACGCCGCTGACAGTCTGCCTGATCGTGCTAGGCCGCCATGCCAGGCCGCTCGAATTCTTGGACGTCCTGCTTGGCGACCGCCCGCCGCTGCGACCGGAGGAGACTTTTTATCAGCGGGCCCTGGAAGGCGATGCCGAGGGCCTGCTCGAACAGGCTCGGAATCGGCTGAAGGACGAGCCGCTGGACGCCTATTACGATGAGGTCACGCTGCGCGGCCTCGCCCTGGCGGAGGCCGATTGGGCGGCGGAAATCCTGGGCGCCGACCGGCTGGAGCGGATTCACGATGCGGTCAATGCCATGCTGGCCGGGCTCGACCTCCATGCCGGGCAAACCAAAGGTGCCGCCCATGCCCCGGCCAGCTGGCACAAGGCGGGCGCCGTGCTATGCATCGCCGGCCGCGGTGCATTCGACGGGCTGGCGGCCGAAACCCTGGCCCGTGCGCTGCGGCTGCGCGGCTTCGGCGCCCTAGCGCTGCCCAATGCCGCGCTCGAAACCGCCAACCTTGCCGCTTTGAAGGCGCATGATTCGAAGTTCTGCCTGATTTCGGCGATCGAGGCTGGCAGCAGCGCCGATGCGCTGCATTACATGCAGCGCCGGCTGCACCGCACTTTGCCAGCGGCTCATCTGGCGATCGGGCTATGGGATGCCCGGCCGGGTAGTGAGAAGCTGGCAACCCTTTCGGCCAGCAAGGGCGAGGCTATCATCACCTCCCTGCGCGAGGCGGTGACCCTTTGCGAGGCCCTGGCCAAACAGCCCGCGGCAGTGGAAACAGCAGGGTTGCAGAAATGAAGGCAGCGAATTTGTAAGTTCAGCCTGTACGGCTAGTTCGTTTTACAGTCTGCGAGACTTCATCAATCTACTTTGTCCGCCTTTGGCGAAATGCGGGTGCCCTATAACCTCTGGCGGGCGATGCAGCGCTTCGTCGCCTGAGGACCGCGGCGAGGGAATGGACTAACAGCAATGAGTTCGCGTGATGGAACAACGGCTATAAATATCACATGGACCTCAGCTGTGCCGTCTTGGCCGAACACGAGCCCAAGCGGCCAAAGCCTAATTACATGCGCTGAGCGATACAGCTCTTCGTCGAAACCACGGCGTCAGCGTCGCGTACATCGCTTCGAAGTGCGCTATTGATGCATTCCCCAGAACCTGCCTTGCCAGACATCCGGCAGGATTTTGGCGCTTGCCCGCTCGCCTTTATCAAGTATCTGCTGATCGGCGTCGCCAATCTTTTTTCTGGCGATTTCCCAGATGACGAGGACGCAATTTGATCTAAATGTAAAATGATTTAGCCAAGCTGATGAATGGCTTCTGCTGACGTCTGGGTGAGCCATCGGCGCTTACAACAGCTTCAGGACGCGTTCAGACAAAGCAGGCCAAGCTGCCTCAAGGCTGCGAACGGCGCCTTTGAGCCCAAATATCCACGAGGTTGCCAATTCTAACCTGGGCCCGTCGAACATCGAGGCTTGCCTGTGTTGCCTCGACGCGCGCTACCCTCGCAGCTTCGTGTGCCTCGGCTGCGGCCTCGACGGCTGCAGCGTGGAACGCCATTGCTTGCGCCTCCTGATTGAGAGCCGCTGCCAACGCCGTGGTGAGCGAAGGAGGGGCTGGGCCCAGTGTTTGCTCCTGTTCCAGGAGGTTGGTTGCTCGGCGGACCAGCCAGCTGGCCTCTGCCGCAACCATGCCGGCACCCCGTGCGGCTACGTCTGCCGTGGCGGCGTCGCGGGCGGCAGCTTGTACCTCCAATGCAGCCATGGCCTCGAGCTGACGCGCTGCTCGCAACAGTTGCGTCGCTTCGGTCCAATCTTGCTCGCGCACGGCGATGGAGCCTCCGTCTTGCTCTGGTTTGCTCACACCGGCAACAGTGCAATCGCAGCCTTAAAGCGGTGTTTCCAAGGCATCGCAGAGTCGTTGGACTTTTGAACAATTGCCAGTAACGGCCACGTCGGCATCGGCCCAGGATGTTCACGAAGGCGCCGGTGATCGCTTCACTGGGCGTCGCTTAAAATCTGAATAAGCAAATTCTGGCTCACTGCGGGGCATTCAAGCTGTCGGCTTGTCCGTGATGAAGCTGGCAATGTGGTTCGAAAGACGTGAACGAGGGCCACAGCCATCTCCCAGGCTTGGTCCGAAAAGCACCCAACAGAACTGGGTCTGGCACGTTCTGTTTGGCATGAGCCGACCCCTGGTCCTTGATACGCTCTGGGCGGTGGAGGAACCTCTGTTGCCGCCAGCGCCGCTGAACCTGAAGGGCGGTACGCCCTGCCTGCCCGACCATGCAGCCCTGACCGGCGTCCACTTCCTTCTGCAGTTGGGCATCCCGTGTGAGATGCTGCCCCAGAGGATAGGCTGCGGCCTGACATGCTGGTGCAGGCTGCGAGATTGGCAGGAGGCTGGCGTATGAGACCGGCTCCAGCTCGTCTGCCGAACTGTGCTCGGGAGCGCGGTAGACCACGGCTCAACGCCCCACTTACGCCAGGGGTAGGGATCCACCATGTCGCCTTGGATCGGCCCCGGCCGCGATCGCCACCTCGACCACCAAGTTGTAGAAATTTTTCGGCCGCAGCCGCGGCAGCATGTTCGTCTGCGCACGGCTCTCGACCTGGAAGCCTCCGAGGCTGTCGGCCCGGCCCGGTAGTGCGAAGACCCGCCGCAGACCTGGCGATGCTGGGGAGCGGGGCTATGACATCGCCAGACGCGTGGTTGGGCGCAAGCGCCATGTCCTGGTAGACACCGATGGTCGCCTCCTACTTGCCGTCCTCTCGCTTACCAATCTGCCGGATAGCCATGGCGAGAGCAGGCGCTGCCTTCGCCACTGTCCAGGTTCTTGCTGACTTTCTCCAGCGTTCTGATCCTCGCCGCCGTATAACTGCCACGTCACTTGGATCGCTAAAACCGAGCTGAAAAGGCAGTCCAGACCCAGCAAAAGGGTAGTTCCGTGCGCGGATTGCAACCACCTCCCGCCCGGCACCGTTCGCCAGATAGGGTCGGCAGCTGGTTGACCCTGCCAAGGGGGTATCCATCATGCAGCCTGTCTCGTTCCGTGTGGAATCCGCAGCATGAGCCCGTCCATGACGCGCCGCGGCATCATTCACGGCGGCAGCCTGATTGGTGCTGCACTGGTTAGCGGGGCAGCCGGTGTCCCCGGCTATCCCGCGCCATCGCCGATCGATGTGGGGGGAGTTGAAGGCGGGAAGGTCGTTTTCCCCAACTGGCGGTCCCCAGTGGATCCGCCGGGCGGCGCCCCGCCGCAGCCGCTACCGTTCGGAGAGCGCATTGGCTTTGCCGTGATCGCACTTGGCCGAATCGCGCTGGAAGAGGTGCTGCCTGCCTTCGCCGAATGCAAATATGCCCGCCCAGTGGCATTAGTCAGCGGCAGTCCGGAGAAGGCAAGGGTTGTCGCCAGCCAGTACGGCATCTCCGAAGCCGCGTTGCATGGCTACGAGCAGTTCGAGCGGCTGCGCGACGATCCGACGGTGCAGGCGGTCTACATCGCCCTGCCGAATGCAATGCATCATGAGTTCACCTTGCGGGCGGCCGCCATCGGCAAGCATGTGCTCACAGAGAAGCCGATGGCAAATACGGCGCGGGAATGCCGTGAGATGATTGCCACCTGTGCCCGCGCCGAACGCCGACTGATGGTTGCCTACCGGTCGCAGTACGAGCCTTATAACCGCGCCGCCCAGGCCCTGGTCCAGGGTGGCGAATTGGGTCGGCTACGTTTCATCGATGCGACCAACCTGCAAGCCAATGGCCCCGGGCCACAATGGCGCTACAGCCGCCGGTTGGCAGGCGGCGGGGCGATGCCGGATATCGGGCTCTATTGCCTGAACGCGGCGCGTTTCATGAGCGGGGAGGAACCCTCCGAAGTCTTTGCCACGACCTCGAGCCCGCAGGGCGACGAGCGCTTCCGCGAGGTGGAGGAAAGTGTCTCCTTCATGCTGCGCTTTCCCTCCGGCCTCATTGCCAATTGCCTGGCGAGCTATGGCGCCTACCAGGAGAAGACGCTGCGGCTGCATCTGGAGAAGGGCGGGATCGACATGCCGGACGCCTTCTCCTACCGCAACCACCGACTGTTGGTGGACCGGCGGGAAGGCCAAGCGCCAGCGCGGGACGAACGGATCATCCGCCCACGCAATCAGTTCGCGCTTGAGATTGACCATTTTGCCAGCTGCATCCGCGAGAATAAGCAGCCGCATACGCCGGGCGAGGAGGGCCTACAGGACCAACTAATCACCGAAGCGATCTACCGCTCGGCCGCCGAGCATCGGCCAGTGGCGCTGGAGCGGCCGCTGGCACCAACCCGGGGGCCGATGCCGGCGGCGGAGGGTTAGGATGTGGGGTCTGTCGCTCCTTTTGGGGCTGTGGCAGCAAGATGAAAGCGGCGGTCTGCCGTCGGCACCACAGCGAGAAGCCTTCGGGCCAGCACTACTACATTGTTTGATGGCTGGGCGCGTTTGACTGCAGGACAGGGCTTGCACAACTGCACGTCGGCATTTGGCCATGCGTCTCTGCCACCAGATATGGAACGCCTTTTCGCGCGAACCGCGGTACTGCTCGGCAGCCATCAGATACCGTCGCGGTCGGAAGTGACCAGGAGTCTTGCACGTCCTGCTGTGTCGCTACCTCTTCACGCTGCTGCGTGCGACGCAGTCTCTGAGCGGTGAGGGGATGGACCGTCGGTGCCCATCGTCCTACTCGTCGTCCACAACCCATACCCACCGGGCAAAAAGGCCCAGCCCCCTTGCATCCCACTGCCTCGATGCCGTCTGAGAATGACCCGATCGGCCTGTGTATGGCCGGTGCCATTTCGCCCGAGGTGGCGCTGAGTCGCTTGTTGCTCGGCCATGTTACGGGAGACGGCATCGCAGCGATGCTAGAGCATCGACGTTCCGAGCCGCCCTCGCCCCGTTGGCAGGCACTTGCCGCCCTGGTCGAGGCGCGGCGTCCGGAACTGGAACAGCTTTCGGCCGAAGTCGTAAGGACGGGCAGTAATCACGCGCTTCCTGCCACTGACCCCTTGGCCGGCGCGGCGGAGATCGCTGGCTTCTTCGATCATGCGGTAGCGAATTCGCCCGAAGCCAGTGTGGCACTCTACTCGCTGGGCGACCCGGTGATTTTGGCCACCGCAACCGCCGAGATCCTCGAGTGGCTCGACACGCGTAACTTACTGCGCGAGGATGCCGACGTGCTCGACCTTGGCTGCGGCATCGGCCGCCTCGCGGCTGCGTTGGCGCCGCGCGCGCGCTCGGTACTGGGGCTGGATGTGTCGAAAGGCATGCTTGCTGAAGCGCGGGCTCGCTGCGCGCCATGGCCTCACGTGCGCTTTGCGCACACCGCCGGCCAAGACCTTGACGCGTTAGAACCTCGAAGCCTCGACCTCGTATTGGCTGTCGATAGTTTCCCTTACATCGTGCGCCTCGGCCCGACGGTGGTTGCGCGGCACGTCGCGGGCGCCGTCCGGGCGCTGCGGCCAGGTGGCGCACTGGTGGTCCTGAACTTGTCCTATGGAAAAGGAGTGGCGGCTGACGTGACGGAAGCGCGCGGATGGGCCCTGACACATGGCCTCTCCTTGGAGGTGGCCGGTGACCGGCCATTCACGTTGTGGGACGGCGTCGCTTACGTGCTATGCCGTCGTGTCTAAGCTCTAGGGGGACCTGACGCCTCGCCCCGCGACGCGGCCGCGCAGTTAACACGGCCAGGGGGATAGAAAGGAGCAGACCCATCAGCACTGGCAAGGACACGAGCGCCGCAAAGCTGCCAGCCAGGCTGAAGCTGCAGAGCATGACCGTTCCTGCGGCGGTGTGCCAACCAAACCGGTGCGCGGCTGCAGCCCAGGTGACCTCCCGCGCGGCTCGCGGCTGCACTGTCCAGCCTACGAAACGTCCACGCGCCAAGTGTAGCAAGGTCAGTGATCGCTCTAAGGCTTCAAGCGTGTCCAGTAGAAGCCCAAGCAGCATCTCTTGCACCATGCCACGTAGCAGTACCCCGCGCCGGAAGCGGCCAGGCCGTAATAGGGTCTCGCCGTAGCCGGCCAGCTTCGGCAAGTTGGACACCACGAAGGCGAGTAGCAGCAGAAATAGCAGTGCTCCGCGCGGGGTGCCCTCGCCGCCTCCGGTTGCTGCGTTGAGCGCAGCCAGCGGCAGCAACGCGAAGCGCAGCGGCGCCAGCCCGTAGTGCAGGATCGCCTCAAGCATTTGGAACCGGCCCAGCCGGCCGAAATCGTCTCGCAGTAGGAGATGCCGGTACTGTAGGTTTCCCGCAGCCCAGCGTAGGTCCCGGGCGAAGAGTGCCGGCAGATCAGGCGGGTGGCGCTCCCAGGAGCCGACATGTTCCGGCAGCACCCGTACTGCCCAGCCGCCTGCGTGCAGCCGCGCCGCTTCGGCGTAGTCATGGCTGAGGATGCGGGTGCCGTTTGGCAGGATCGGCAGCCTTGCATCACGACGGAACGCAGCGATGCGGATAAGCGCGTTATGCCCCCAGTAGAGCTGTGCGGGCCCCTGCCACCAAGCTTGGCCCGTAGCCCAGACCGCCGTTCCATGCCGCAGCCCAAGGCCGAAGAGCCGCGCGAACCGTGTCTCCGCGCCGCGACCGGCAATGGCCATCTGTAGGATTGCCAAATCAGGATCGGTCTGCATGACGCAGACGAGCCGCACGACGCTCTTCATCGACATGGTAGAATCGGCGTCGAGAACCAGGGCATGGTCAAAACCGGTAGCGTGGTGGTCCAGGAAATCCATCAGATTACCTGCTTTAAAACCGGCGTTATCAACCCGGCGCCGATAGCGCACCGCGCCGTCCGGAAACTGCGCGGCAAAAGTGGCGACTGCTTCCGCCTCCATCTCCGCCGCGCGCCCGTGCGGTGTGTCGGAGAGTATGCCTAGAACAAATCGGTCGCCATGCCTCGTCCTCAACTCTCGCAGCAGGCGACCCGATGACGGAAGAATCGTGTCCATGTCCTCCAATCGCACGCAGAGGGCGAGCAGCGTCCGGTCGTGGACCTCGCTGCCGGTCCGTCGTAGCGACGGAAAGACATGAGTCGAGGGATTTGGTACGCATAAGCGGATGGCGAGGCCGGCAAGGCCCGTTGCCGCGGTGAGGCCGATCCAGGGAGCGTTCACGACAACGCTAAGCATCATCAAGGCCTCCCACAGTGTCCAGCCGCCTGCAGCCAGCACGTTCCAGCTGAGCACAGCAAGCGTGAGGGCAATGACGCTAGCCAGGGCGGCCACGACGGCCCGGCGCACGCCCAGCCTTTCGACCGAGGGGGGCGCCGTCACGATCGAGAGCCCGAACCGGTTGCTTCCTGCGGCTTTACCGTCCTTTGCCGTGAAATCCCCCAAACGAGTGTTACGGTCCACCAAATCCCCGTCCTGCTATGCCTGATGATAGCTGCAAGCTTGAGGGGAGGCGCCGCGCCGCAAGCCATCAATACGTCACGAATGTGTTTGCAAACTATTTAAAAGATACGAAGGAACTTTTATCCATTATCGCCCTATTATGCTTGAACAAATGTGAGAGCCATGGGATGGCTGAACCAGTCGAGATGGGACAGCCGTACAACGCAGTGAGCCGCGCTTTCCACTGGCTCGTTGTCGCTCTGGTGCTATTCCAAATAGGCATCGCTCTTGTCCTCCCCGCCATTCTGCCAGAAGCGGCCGAAGACAGCATCACCGCCTGGCATCTCGCAACTGGCTCGACCATTCTCGTCGTCATGCTGTTGCGTCTCGCTTGGCGATTGACACACCCTATGCCGCCGGCACCGGCCGATCTTCGACCTGTCCTACGCGTGCTTGCGCGCGGAACGCATTGGGCCTTTTATCTCGTGCTCATCCTATTACCTTTGCTCGGCTGGTTGGCTGCGAATGCCTATGGTGCAACGCCTCGGCTCCTTGGGCTTATCCCGCTGCCCCGTCTACTCGCTCTCAATCAGGCGTTGGCTGAAACGATCGGTGGCGTGCACAAGGCCGTAGCGATGGTTTTATTGGTACTCATTGCACTGCATGTTTCAGGGGCATTTTATCATGCGATGATCAAGCGTGATGGAGTGATCCAGCGTATGTTGCCAAGGTGACTTTTGCGGACTTTCAAGGTGTAGGGTAAGCGAGGCGACGAAGCCCATCGAACCTGCGGCTGACGGTCAGGGGCTTTTGTCCGTCGCCCAGCAACGCGGCATGGGCTCGTCGATGCAGTCGCTGGGCCTGCTGCTGACGAGGCGGGTCAGCACATCGGTGAAGTGGCGCTGCGGATCGACGTCGTCGAGTTTGCAGGTCTCGCCTAGGAAGGCCGCTGCCGCCCATCTCGCCCCGCCATCATCCCCGAAGGCGAACAGCGTGTTCTTCCAGCTGAGGCAGATCGGCCGGATGGCCCGCTCGACAGTATTATTGTCCAGCTCGTCCCGACCACCCTCGAGGAACCGGACGAGGCCATCGCAATGGTTCAGCACGTAGCGGATGGACCCCGCCGCGGGGCTGCCGCCCGGCAGGCGTGCCATTTGCGCCGAGAGCCAGGCAAACAGGTCCTCGACGAGGGGGCGGCTCCGCTGCTGCCAGCCAGCACGGCGGAGGTCGGACGGCTTGCCGCGCAGCTTCACCTCGACCGCGTAGAGGGCGGCGATGCGCTGCAGCGTCTTCTGGGCGATCGGCGTGGCCTTGCCCTTCGCCGTCGCACATAGCTCCAGCAGAATGCCAGCGTGATGCCGCCGCCCGCCGCGGCCAGCGTCTTGTAGGCGCCAAAGCCATCGCGTTGCAGGATGCCGCTGTAGTCGCCCAGCAGCGCCTTTGCATGCTCGGCGCGGCCTGGCGCGTAGTGGAACACCACCACCAGCTGGTCTGCCCCGCCCTTTCCGCGGGGTCCGCGACCACCTCGGCGTGGAGACCCAGCGGCAGTGGTCGGAAGGCGGTCGCCCGCACCATGCCCTGCCTGCTCGGGCTGTTCTCCGTTGTTGCCCTGCTCGGGGCTCGCCTTGACCGTCAAGCCAGGATCAAGATTTCGGTCAGTGCCTGGTACCAAAAACAGCGGCCGACCTTCGCCAACACCCTCACCGCGGTGCGACGCGAGATCTGGAGCGAGCAGGGTTTCGTCATGTCCCGGCCGACAGCCGATACCGCAAGACTAGCGCCAGCCCTCCGCGAAGGCATCGCCAATGCCCTCTGCCACGCCGCCCGAATGGCAAACGTCGAGCTAAGGGCAGCCTTCCATTCGTTGGAAAACTTCGCACTATCAAACCTCCGCAACTGAAGCTCGAGTTACCTAGCCCCGGGACTTGCCAGGCGCAGAACCTGGATCACCCATTCGCCCGCCATTAAGTGGAGGCACTGCGATACCCGATCGGAAAGGGACCTGCCATCATGCAACGATTGTTGTCTGCCAGGGTGGCCGGTGCGGCAATGCCGGCCCGCTTCCGTAAGCTCGCGCCAGGCTTGGCTGCGGCGTTCGCCATTGCTTTGGCCTCAACTGGGCTGCGCAACGCAACCAGCATCGCGGCACTCAATCTTGTGGTGCTAGCACTAGCGATTGGCATGGCCGCCCGCTCGGTACTTGGCGCCTCGCCACCCCTGACACCCGGCATTGCCTTTGCAGTGCGACCACTCCTACGTGCCGCAATCGTGCTGCTGGGCCTTAGCGTGACATTGGGGCAGCTCTTCGGCCTTGGGGCTGGTGCCCTCGGGCTGGCCGTTCTGGTAGTAGCGACGACACTGCCCTTCACGGTCTGGCTCGGCAACCGCCTCGGCGTCGACCCGCCGCTGGCGCAGCTGATCGGCGCCGGCACGGCAATTTGTGGGGCATCCGCCATCGTCGCGGCCAACCAAGTCGCACGGGGACGGGACGAGGATGTCACCTATGCCCTTGCCGTCATCACACTCTGCGGCACGGCAGCGATGCTCATTTACCCAGCGCTCGCGGCACCGTTGGGGCTAGATGCGCATAGCTACGGGCTCTGGGCCGGTGCCTCGGTGCATGAGGTGGTGCAGGCCGTCGGCGCGGCGGCAGCGGGCGGGCCGGAGGCAGCGCAGTCGGGCACGGTGATGAAGCTCGCACGCGTGTTCCTGCTGGCGCCAGCAGTAGCCGCGCTTGGGCTATGGGTCGGCCAGAGCAGCGGGGCCAAAGCCCCGGTGCCCTGGTTCGCGTTTGGCTTCCTCGGTTTAGTAGTGTTGGGCAGCACCGGACTGGTGCCGGGCCTTGTTGTGGATGCCTCCCGCACAATCGTGCCGCTGATGTTGGCGACCTCAGTCGCGGCGCTCGGGCTCTCTACAGACCTTAGGGCACTACGTGCGAGGGGCGGAGCCCCCTTAATCCTGGGTGTTGCTAGCACCATCTTCATCGCAGTGCTCGGGCTCGTCGGAGTGATGATGTTGAAAACCCTTTGACGTCGGGCCGCTGACAAAGATGAAAAGGCGACTTGGAGGAATTCGTTGCAAATATTGCCGGTGCCCCCAAGTTGCCCGGGTGGGGGTCAGATCAGGCGGTGATCCTGAAACAGCCTAGCAATAAGGGTGGTTCAAGCCGTGAGAGCGCGGTCGCCGATATTCTGAACCTACCCTTCATCACAATTGCTAACGAATCGTAGCCACCAGTTTTTTTGTGCGGAATGTTAATTGCCAAAGCTCAACTCTGATCGGACCAAGCATTTTATGCGTTGGTGGTCTTGTTCCATACTGTTAGCAAGAAACTTGCATTCCAGTGCCTTTCCTTGGGATGTGACGAGTGAAAGTGATCGGGAGCACGGCGATGCCTAGCAAGACGACCCCACCCAAGCCGAAGCAGGAAGCATCCAAGGATGCTGTGCCTAAACCTGCCAAGATCGCGCAACCGGCCAAGGGAAAGAAGCCAAACGCGCTGCAGCAGCCGCTTAAGCCATCAGAGGATTTGGCCGCGGTCGTCGGCGAAGCCGAGCTGGCCCGTGGCGAGGCGGTGAGCAAGGTCTGGGCCTATATCAAAGCCAACAAGCTGCAGAACCCGAAGGACGGTCGCGAGATCCTCGCCGACGACAAGCTGCGCAAGGTGTTCGGTAAGGACAAGGTGACCATGTTCGAGATGAATAAGCACCTCGCCCAGCATCTGAAGTAAATTTCGTATAAAGCATCAGTGTGTTGTACCGGTCGGCGGATTGGGCTCATCGAGCCCAATCCAGATTCCAGTCATGTGACGCGAACATACTCTGGGCGGGCGATCTCAAGCATACTCTTCAACACGTTGGCGGCGACGGCTACCTCAGCTCTCTCCAAAGCTCGGTAGTTGTACTCCATTGCTTTTTGTCAACCCATGCGGCAGTGCTCGACGATGGGTTGCAGATGTCGGTCGCGCTGGGTCGGCGCAGTCTCAACCGTGTCGCTCGATACCGCGCTCGAGCACGGCGGAATGATGACGTCGTCACCTAAGTGCCGCATAGCGACCTCGGCATAAACGTCGTCCCAGTTGTGCGCACCGTCGTCGGCGGAGAACGCCACCGGCCCCTCCCCTTGCTGAGCAAGGGACTAACCTAGGGGCCATTGTGGGCATCCTTATCGATCAGTGCCAATGCAACAATGGACCCGGTGTTGGCGTCGGTAGCAAGATGAAGCTCGAGCTAGCCGCGCCGCGTTCTCGTGCCGTGCTTCTCCCTTAGCTACTTGCTGGGGCGGCGGAACCTTAAACGGCACAACGAGGTAAACTGTATCGTTGTGCCGGCGCCATCTGACCAGTTGCAGTCGAGGACAGGCTGCAGTGTGTGCAAGAAAGCGCAGTGCTGCTGCAACGCGGAGGCTTAGAAAACGTATTAGGCTCCATGTCTCCCGCACGCTCCTCCTGGACTTCCGAAGATTCTTTGTTGGGCTTGGGCCACGCGCTGCGTAAGGTAGGCTACCGTTTCGTCACGGTCACGCCCGACACTCATGCCCGTGTCAATAAGCGTCCCGAGAATGCCATCGCACAAAGCTTGGCTGATGTTTTCGGCTGGAGCCGTCCTTTTGAACCTGGCCTCCTTACGCCCCCGATGCTCGATATCATGGGGCAGGCTGGAGTTTTGATGCGGGAAGGCGAGTATTGTCGGAGTTCAATCCGTGTCTCGACGCTGGACGATGAACTCTTTTTCCACTCTGCTTTTCCAACGACAGCCGCGGACTCCGTATTTTTTGGCCCTGACACCTACCGGTTTGCCGATGCCATTCTTCGCGCATTGCAAGCACGGGACCGACCCATCCACCGTGCGGTAGACATCGGCTGCGGCGCCGGTCCAGGAGGCATCGTGGCGGCGAAGGCCTTGGCCCATGCAAAGATGTTCATGGTGGACATCAACGATGCCGCACTGCGTTTGGCCCGGATCAATGGCCGGCTTGCCAACGTCACAAACGTCGAGGCGCGCCATAGTAACTTGCTCACAGGCCTAGAAGGCAGCTTCGACCTTATATTGGCCAATCCGCCGTATCTGGTTGATGAGGCGCAACGCGCCTATCGACACGGTGGCGGACTGCTGGGGGCGGGTCTGTCACTTGCCATCTTGGACACCGCGCTGGAGCGCCTATCTCCGGGTGGCACCTTATTGCTCTACACCGGTGCCGCCGTTGTGAGCGGCGAAGACCCCTTCCGCGCTGCCGCGTCGGACCGACTTTCAGCAAGTGGCGCGCGTTGGACGTACCGCGAAGTGGACCCGGATGTTTTCGGCGAGGAACTCAACGCCGAGGCTTATCGCCATGCCGACCGAATTGCAGCAGTGGTGCTCACAGTCAATCAGGACGGATAGGAATAACGTGCCAGACGGCGTTTTCGATAACGATAGCCGGGTTGAGGCTGAGACTGCCTTGCAGCGCAGTCTCGCCGCCTTCAATCGTGAGCGGTTTGAGCCGGCATTGCCGACGATGGCCTGGAGATCAAGCATCGATCGATTGGCAGAAGGGATGCGCGAAGAAGGTGAGTTTTTGGAGAAGCGTCGCATCGCTGTATCGGTCCGTGCCGCCGGGGTACCGCGAGACCCTGATGCCTTTGTGCATTGGTTCGAGGCGTTAGAACAGGATGGTCCCGGACAACACGATCCCCTGTTTCCTTGGCTCGCCGAGGCAGCGACCATGGAGGAGATGTGTTGGTTCCTTACCCAAGAGGTCGCCGGCGAGGCCGGGTTCGAAGATCTCTCGGCTCTAACCCAGGTCAAACTACCGGCGCGGCCAAAGCTGGAGATCGCGCGAAACTACTGGGACGAAATGGGTCGTGGTAACCCCAAAGCTATGCACGGCCCGCTTCTGGAAGCATTGGCAGACCGCCTTGGGTTAGAGCCAACGGTGGAGGCCACGGTATGGGAAGCATTGGCTCTGGCTAATGTCATGGCGGGCCTCGCGGCCAACCGGCGTTACGCCTACCATTCCATCGGAGCATTGGGTGTAATCGAGCAGACGGCGCCGTCCCGTGCAGTATTTGTTGGCAAGGGACTGAAACGGTTGGGTGTACCGACGGGTGATCGGCATTACTTTGATCTGCATGCGATCCTGGACGTGAAGCACGCGGCCGCTTGGAACAGTGAGGCCATATACCCGCTGGTGGAGTCTGATCCCACCCTCGCACCAGCAATCGCAGAGGGAGCGTTGATGCGCCTGGAATGTGGCGCTGCGTGCTTCCGACGCTACCGACAGGAATTCGGCCTCTGACAGTCACGGGCTTGGCTTGCAAAGCTACCAGGCCCTGTTGTAGCTAAGTGGCTTGCCTTCGTGGCAGTGATGGCGAGCAATCCCGGCGTCACGTCCTGACGGACAAGCAATGGATGGTGCTGGGGCCGCTGAGCGCTGAGGTCCGGCCGAATAGTAAGATGTCGCACACGAACATCCAGCAAACGATCGAGGCGGCCTTCTGACGTCATCAGAACGGTGCCAAGTGGCATAGTCTGCCGAACGACCTCCGGCCCTGGTGGAAGGCCACCCAGGGGATCACTTGCTTGGGCGAGCGCAATTGCGTGGAATCGCTCGGGATGACGTTCATAGACGGCACCCGCATCCGCGCCCATTCCAAAGCGGCGAGCGCGGAAAAAAGTGGGGGCTAACAGCGTTGCGCACGATCGTCGTGAAGCGCTTACCCGATGACGGAAGGCCAGGGTTTTCAGTTATCGAGTTGCTTTGGTCACTTTACGCGCCTTGAACTCCGCCACGAGCCGATCCGTCTCGGCCTGGGTTGGTGGCTTCGCCGACCGGGTCGGCCGTGACGCATCTGCCCGGCCCGCGTTGCGCTGATTGCTGGATCCAGGCGCCACCCTGGCGCCTTCGATCAGTGCTCTTGGGATCTCCGCCAGGAAGCGCGACGGCTTGCCGGCCCAGTCGCGGCGTTGCCGCACCCAACTCAGCTGCAGCGTCCGCCGGGCACGGGTGACCCCGACGTAGAACAGCCGCCGCTCCTCGGCGATCGCGCCCTGCTGCTCCGCCTGCCAGTGCGGCCAGACGCCTTCCTCGAGCCCGGCCAGCAGCACATGGTCGAACTCCAGCCCCTTCGCCCGGTGCAGCGTCATCACCTGCACCGCATCGGTGGCCTCGGCCTCGCCCGGCATGGCGCCCAGGGCGGCACCGTCGCAATAGGCCGCAACGCTGCCGGACTTGTCCGCGGCCCGCAGCGCCGCCGCCCAGGCCTGCCCGAGCTTGCCGTCGGGACCCAGCCGCTCGGCGACCTCGCTTGCTTCGGCCGCCAGCCGCAGGGCATCGGCAGGGCCCAGCTTGCGCCGGACGACGCCGTCCGCGATCTCGCCGGCCACGCCCAGCACCGCCTCAAGCCCCTGCCGCTCCTGTGGGGTCACCGGCAGGGTCGCCACCGCCTGGGCGAGCGCCAAGCCTTGGGTTGCCGCGTGCTCGCGCAGCCGGCCGAACAGCACCCCGCCGATGCCGCGGGCCGGGAAGGCGCAGGCGCGGCGGAAGGCATCATCCGCGGCCGGGTCCCAGGTCGCACGGCCTTCCTTGCGGCCAACCTCCCGGCTCATCGCCAGCCGCAGCCAGGCGATCGTCGCCAGGATCTCCTTCGGTGGCTCCGGCTCGCGGTCCGTCATCAGCCGCACCGGAATGCCGGCCTGCCGCAGGGCGGCCAGGATCGGCTCCGCCACGAAGCCGGCCCGGACCAGCACCGCGCAGTCCCGCCAGGGCAGCTCCGGCTGTCGGCGCCGCAAGGCCTGGACCCAGGCCAGGGCGCCACGACCCTCATCCTCCGATGTCGGGACCTCCCGGATGACGATGGCCGCACCGGGCAGGGCCTTCGGATCGGCCGGACGCAGGATCTTCGGCAGTGCCTCCGGGTCCTCCGCGGCGACGGCATTGGCGGCGCGCAGGATAGTCGGGGTCGAGCGGTAGTTGGTCTCGAGCTTGAGCGGCGCCGGCGCGGCCTTGTAGTCTTTCTGGAAACGCCGGATGTGGCCGACATCGGCGCCGCGCCAGCCATAGATCGCCTGCAGGTCGTCGCCGACCGCGAAGACCCGGCCCGGCTTGCCGGCCAGCAGCCGCACCAGGGCATGCTGGGCGTGGTTGGTGTCCTGGTACTCATCGACCAGGATCTCGGCCCAGCGGGACGCCCAGTGGTCGGCCAGCGCCAAGTGCGCCTGCATGGCCAGCACCGGCCGGGCGATGAGGTCGTCGAAGTCCAGCGCCTGCCGCTGCGCCAGGGCGGTCTGGTAGGCTGGCAGCACCGCCGCCGCCCGGGCCAGGACCTCCGGCTCAAACCGCGCCAGGGCGGTGGAGCGCGGCAGCCGGCGGGGGTCGGCCACCAACCCGTTCTTGAGCAAGGAGACCACCTCCTGCAGCAGGCTGGCTTCCTTCGCATCGCGGAGGCCGCCGGCCTGCATCAGCAGCGACCGGGCGTCGCCCGGGCCGAGAATGGCGAAGCCGCGCGGCAGGCCTGGCACGCCGCCGCCATCCTCGATCAGCAGCCGGGCCATGACGGCATGGAAGGTGCCAACCCAGCGCGGCGTCCGCGCGGGCCCGAGCAGGGCCAGGAGCCGGCCGCGCATCTCCCCGGCGGCCTTGGCGGTGAAGGTGATGCAGAGCAGCCGGTCGGGGGCCTCGCCGTCGAGGATGAGGCCGGCCACCCGCCGGATCAGCGTCTCGGTCTTGCCCGAGCCGGCGCCGGCCAGCACCAGCACCGGGGCGGCCGCGGTCGCGGCGGCCCGCTGCGCCGGGTTCAGACGCTCGAGATGATCGGTCATCGTGCCCGCGATCGGCCCGGTCAGAACAGCGTGGACTGCGGCCGCACCGGCGCGTCGGCCAGCTTGCGGCGGGGCAGGGCAGTGGGCATGGGTGCCGACCGCCCGGCAGCCTCGTCGGGGCCGGCATAGCCGTCATCAGCGATCAACCGCAGCTGGACCGCCACGCCAGCGGCAATCTCGGCCGGAAGCTCCAGCGGCACTGGCCAGAAGCATTCGACCTGGTCGTCGCCGCGCAGCGCCAGGAACACCACCCGCTCGACCCGGCCGCTGGCATCGGTCTCGACCGCCAGGCGGAAGGCCAGGCCCTCGGCCTCGGTCTCGCCCAGCGCCAGGGAGAGCTGCTGGAGCTCCATTTCCTGGCGCCTGAGCGTCCGCTCGGTCGGCTCCTCGGCTGCGCCGCGGTAGAAGCGCACCGGGACGCCATTGCCATTCCCGCCGATGACGAAGACGAAGTGGGCGCTGTCGTCCAGCACCTCCAGCCAGGGATAGTCGCCAGACGCCGCGGCGCGCTGCAGCCGGTTGCGGCCGAAGGCGAAGGCGCGGCAGCCGACCGACCAGGGGTCGTCGCCCATCTCGTAGCGGGCCATGGCGAGGGCATCGCGGCGGGCATTGGCCAGCATGCGGGCGCAGAGCCGCAGCCGCTCCTCCGTCAACGCGGGATGGAAGTCCCAAGGCAGGCGCGAAGGGGGTAGCGGCGGCGGGGGCGGTTCGACTTGCTCCATGGCACTACCATACCATGGGAGGGGCCAGGACCACTGCTCCGCGTTGCAGCGCGGCGCCGATACCGGGCGAATCCGGTTCCATCAGGAGCCCGTGGTGCCGAAGCAGTGCCAAAAACGATGCACCCTGAAGGCCTTCTCCCGCCCAAAGCGGCCGACCAATAGCGGATAGGTTTCTCGATCCCGGCCTCACCGAGCGTCTTGCTGCCCCAGTTAATCCACATCGCGTCGCTGGCTTGGTCATCCAGAAATTCGCGCCGCTCGCCCTCGACATAGCATTCGAAACACTGCGTCAGGCTGGCGGGCAGCGGAACGCGATGCGGCCTGCCGGTCTTGAGGTCGGGGGCGTCGAGTGTCGTCCACCACTCTACGCCGTCGAACCGGATTTGCTGGCCAAGCCGCATCGCTGGAACGATGCCTGGGCGCGACACGGCCACGACCAACAGGCAATAAGCAACCTGCTTCGGGGCATGACCTGCTGGCGGCTTGGCCCCGGCATGGTCAAGGCCCGCTCCATCGACTCGAAGCCGCAGGCGTAGAGTGTAGCGCTGTGATGCACCTCGAAGCTGCTCTTCTCCATCTTCAACTTCTGCCGCAGCGAGACGCTACCCGGTCGGCTCAGCCAGGCAGCCTGGGCGCGCGGCCATGATGCGGATCGCCGTCTGCAGCCTCTGGGAGTGGCCGACGATGGTATAATTACCATTGCCAAGCGCAAATATTTCGTCAACGCCGGCTATGACGCAGACTGATGGGAAAACGCTCTAGCAGGCCATTCTATACCCAATAGGTATTGCTATTCTTTCCTCGCGCGACCGGTCTGTGCCAGCTTTGCGCGAATGGTCGCCAACGCTGAGTAGCCATGGCAACAAGAGACGATCCAGGGAAGGAAAAGACCTCATGACCGATACCATCGGCTTCCTCGGCCTCGGCTCCATGGGCGGGCCGATTGCCGCGCGCCTGGCCTCCTGGGCCCGTACATCCGGCCGCCGCATCCTGGTGCATGACGTGCGACCGGAGGCGGTGGCGCGCGTGGTCGAGGCAGGCGCGGAAGCGGTCGCCGGTGGCGCGCGGGAATTGGGCGCGCGCTGCCCCTTGGTCCTGGCCTGCCTGCCCGCCCCGTCCATCTCAGAAGCTGTCGCACTGGGCGAGGAGGGCGTCGCCTCCGCCCCAGGCCATGCCCTGCGCACCTATGTCGAGATGTCGACCATCGGCGGCCCGGCCATGCGTCGGATCGCCGATGGGCTGGCCGCTCGCGGCGTCGCGCTCGTGGACAGTCCGATCAGCGGTGGCGCCATCGGGGCACAGACCGGCGTGTTGGCCGTGATGGCCTCCGGCGCGCCAGAGGCTGTCGCCGTCGCTCGCCCTGCCCTGGAGGTGGTGGGCAGTCGCGTCTTCGTCGTCGGCGATACCCCCGGCCTTGGCCAGGCGATGAAACTCGCCAACAACCTGCTCTCGCTGGCCGGCATGGTCCTGACAGCGGAGGCGCTGTCGCTTGGCGCCAAGGCGGGACTTGATCCCGCCCTGATGTGCGAGGTGATCAATGCCGGTACCGGCCGCAACAGCTCGACCGATTCCAAATATCCGCGAGCGGTGCTGACGGGGCGCTTCGATGTCGGCTCTACCAACCGCATTGCCCACAAGGACATGGCCTTGGCCATGGCGGAGTTTGCTGCGCTCGGCGTGCCGGCGCCGCTGACCGGCTTGGCACGGGAGGTCTGGGCGATGACCGAGGCCGCGCAGGGCCCACAGTCGGACATGACCACGGTCGCGCGCCTCTACGAGGGATGGACCGGTGTTCCACTTCGGGCCCGCAACCCAGGTTGATGGCGCCACCAACGCACGCAGCAGGCGCCCGACGAAATAAGACGACCTCGAGTCGAATCCGCACGGCGACGAGGAATAGTCAGCTGCGTGTGACCCTATCCACCTGTAGCGAAGCCGGGGTAGAGCGTCATGCCACCATCCACAAACAGCGTCGCCCCGGTCACGTAATCCGCAGCATCGGAAGCAAGCCAGACCGCTGCCTGGGCAATATCATCCGGCTCGCCGATGCGCTTGTACGGCACAAGCGTCATGAGATCGGCATAGGCCGCCGGGGTCTCCCAGGCTGCCGTGTTGATCGGCGTGCGGATGGCGCCGGGCGCGATGCTATTGACCCGAATGAAATGCGGCGCAAGCTCCTGCGCAATGGTCCGCATCAGTAGCATCACGCCCCCCTTCGATGCGGCATAATTCGCGTGCCCAGCCCAGGGAATCTCCTGATGCACCGAACTCATGCAGATGATCTTTCCCGCCGCCCGTGAGATGTCGGGAACGACACCGCGTCGCTTGAACTCACGGGTTGCCGCGCGCGTGCAGAGAAACTGGCCCGTGAGGTTCACGCCGATGACCGTGTTCCACTGCTCCAGCGTCATCGTGTCGTAGGGCGCATCGCGCTGTAGCCCGGCATTGCTGACCAGGATATGCAAAGTGCCAAATTCTGCAATGGCCGTGGCGAACATCCGCTCAACATCAGCCTCCTGGCTGACGTCTGCCTGGATCGCAATGGCACGACGCCCAATGGCCCGGATCTCCTCGACCACGTCGCTGGCCGCCTGCGGCTGGGTCACGTAATTCACCACGACATCGGCGCCAGCCTGCGCTAGGCCAAGTGCGACGGCACGACCGATGCCGGAGTTGCTGCCGGTCACCAGGGCTTGCTGCCCGACCAGTACCGGCTGGTAGGGTGCCCGCGGCAAGCGGGACGAGTTCGGCAGCGCCGGCGCTGCCGGATCAAGGGAGTTGCTGACGGGATTGGCCATAGAGGAACTCCTGCAAGTCAACGAGTTGCGCTGGTCTGCGCCGACCTCTGCCGTGCCGGTCCGGCAACCTCGAGCAGATTATGCGCGGTGCCGATCAAGGCGAGATGCGAGAATGCCTGCGGAAAGTTGCCGGTCAGGCGACGCTTTACCGGATCGTATTCCTCGGCCAGCAGCCCTACGTCGTTCGACAAGGCCACGAGCCGCCCGAAAAGCGCGCGCGCTTCCTCGATGCGTCCTTGCAGTACATAGTTGTCAGCAAGCCAAAAGCTGCAGGCGAGGAAGGCCCCTTCGCCCGGCGGCAAGCCATCGGCACCCGGGCCGGTGTCGTATCGCAGCACGAACCCGTCACGCAGAAGCTGCCGCTCGATCGCCGCGACGGTCCCCACCACCCGGGGATCGGCGGCCGGCAGGAAGCCAACGAGGGCAATCATCAACAGGCTCGCATCGCATTGGTCCGAGCCATAGGATTGGACGAAGCTGCCAAGTTTTGCGTCGAAGCCCTGGCGACAGATATCGGCATGGATGCGGTCCCGTACCGTCTTCCAATGCGCGACCGGCCCGTCCAGTCCGTATTCCTCGGCAGAGCGCACGATGCGGTCGAAGGCGACCCAGGCCATCACCTTGGAATGGGTGAAATGTCGCTGCGGACCACGCATCTCCCAGATGCCGTCATCGGGCTGGTCCCAGATGGTTTCGAGATGCGCAACAAGCTTGCATTCCAGCGCCCAGCTCGACGCATCGGGCGACAGGCCGAGACGGCGTCCTGCATAGAAAGCGTCGATGACTTCGCCATAGACATCAAGCTGTCGCTGGCCATGCGCGGCATTGCCAACCCGGACCGGTGCCGATGCCTCATACCCGGAGAGCCAGGGCACCTCGTACTCCGTCAGCCGCCGCTCGCCGGCCACGCCATACATGATCTGCAGGTTCTCGGGCTTGCCGGCCACCGCACGGACCAGCCAGCTGCGCCATTTCGCTGCCTCGTCGAGGAATCCCGATTGCATCAGGGCGTAAAGGGTCAGCGTTGCATCGCGGAGCCAGCAATAGCGGTAGTCCCAGTTGCGCGCGCCGCCGATCTGCTCCGGCAGGGACGTCGTTGCAGCGGCAACGATGCCACCGGTCTCGAAATGCGCGAGGGCCTTGAGCGTGAGCAACGAGCGCAGAACGGTGGCATCCCACTCACCCCGAGGCGTAAACTGGCCAGACCATTCCTCCCAGCCCCGTGCTGCTTCGGCCATTGCGGCATCGGCATCGAAGCGGGCGGGATAGGGCCGGAAGGAAGGCGTCCAGGTCAGGGTGAAGGTCACAACCTGACCAGCGGCCAGCGTAAAGTCGCCAAAGGTGCGCAGGTTCTCGCCATGCAGCGGAACCGCGGTGTCGAGGATCAGTCTGTCCGGACCCGCGATGAGCTCCAGCCGCCCGTCTTCCCGGCGCGATACCCAGGGTACGACCGATCCGTAATCGAAGCGCACCACCAGCTCAGTCTGCATGGCGACCGAACCGGATACGCCACGCACCTGCCGGATTAAGTCGGTCGCGCTGTTGCGACGGACCAGCAGGTCGGTCAGGCAGATGACACCGGTCGTGGTCTCGAAGAGGGTTTCGAGGATCAGCGTATTGCCGCGGTATTGCCGGCTTGTGCGCTGCACGCTGGCGGTCGGCTCCATGCGCCAGCAGCCATTCTCCCGCGATCCCAGCAACGCGGCGAAACAGGCGGCACTGTCGAAGCGCGGCAGGGCCAGCCAATCGATCGATCCGTCGCGGCCGACCAGGGCCGTGGTTTCGCAGTTGCCGATCAGGGCATAGTCCTCGATCCGCTGCGTCATCGGACACTCCCCTGCCACTGGCCGGACCTATGCCAAGCGCGCAGCGATGCGGTCGGCGACACGCAACGAATTGGCGATGATGGTCAATGTCGGATTTACGGCACCGATCGACGGAAAGAAGCTCGCATCGGTGACATAAAGGTTGTCGAGGCCATGTGTGCGGCATTCCAGATCCAGCACCGATGTTTCCGGATCCTCGCCAAAGACCAGCGTGCCCGCCTGATGCGCCGTGCCGCTGATGGGCGTGTCCTTGCCGAGATAGAGGGTACGGTCGAACAAATGCGGGTGGATATCCGTCCGGTCGCAGATCCGGCGCAGCGTCTCGCGCAGCAGGCCATGCGCCTCGAGATTGGTGGGCACGACATCCAGGTGGACTCGGCCATCGCGATAAAAGACCCGGCTCTCCAGCCGCGGTAGATCCTCTGAGGTGAGCCAGAAGTCGATCGAATGGGCGGCAATCCAGCTGAATGGTTTTTCCGGAAGCCACTGCAGGAAATCTGGCAATCCTTCTGCCTCGATCTGCGCACCGTCGGACTTGCCAACCATCTGGATATGACCAAGCGGGAAGTCGTGCGGATTGGCAGGTGACCGGTCATGCGCATGGTAGAAGTCGTTCAGACCCAGGGTCTTCTGGAATTCGGTCGGGTTCGGCCGACGCGATATCGCCAGCACCGTCGCATTATTGTGCCGCATGTAGTTGCGCCCGACCTGGCCGGAGCTGTTCGCCAACCCGTCCGGATGCGCCGCATTCGCCGACCGCAGGAATAGCAAGGCGGAAGAGAGCGCGCCGCAGGCGACGACGACAATGTCGCCGCGGATCACGTGACGCCGGCCCTCAATCTCCGTCTCGATCCCGGTTACCGCATGTCCCGCCTCGTCGGTGAGAAGGCGTGACACATAGGCATTCTGCAGGAGGGTCAGGTTCGGGTGGTCGCGCAGCGCGGGATCGACGCATATGACCTGCGCATCCGCCTTGCCGTTGGTCAGGCTTGGATAGCCATCGAAGGGATCGCAGCGCAGCAGCGGGGAATGCGGCGTGGCCTGCCCATCGGCATCTTGGTCCAACATAGCACCGAGCGGCAGATGGAAGGGGTGCAGCCCTTCCGCCGAAAGCGCATCGGCCAGCTCCTGAATACGCGGCTCGTGGCGGATGGGCCGATGCGCGTAAGGGCCGCTGGTCGGCGGCTCGGTCGGATCCTCGCCACGCTGCCCATGCACCTGGAACAGCGCCTCCGCGGCCTGGTAATAGGGCTCGAAGACATCGTAACCGACGGGCCATGCCGGGGACAGGCCGTCCGGATGCCGCACCCCACCGAAGTCCTCCTGGCGCAATCGGAAGAGCGCCGCGCCGTAGACCTTCGAGTTGCCACCGACGCAGTAATGTAGCCCCGGCCGGAAGGTCGCCCCGGAAGAGGAGGCCCAGGTCTCGTCGGCCTGATAGCGCCCCTCAGCAAAGACTGCGCGGGTATCCCAGTTCTCCCGTTCCCGCTTGAGGTAGCCGCCACGCTCAATGAGCAGGATCCGCTTGCCGGTCTGTGCCAGCTTCCAGGCCATGGTCGCACCGCCAGGGCCGGAGCCGACGATCACCACATCGTAGCGTTCCTGGATCACTGCGCACCTCCAGCTGGCCCGTCCGTGCGACTACGGACGGGCCCAGCCTCAATGCGAAGCCTGGCTCGGCGTTCCGGTCTGGTGGTCCGGTGTTAATGCCTTGTCATGCGCCTGGCCCGAACCCCGGCGTGGTGTGCGGGTTAAAGCGTGATCTCCCTCCGGCTCTGCGCATGACCTTCGACAATTCCGTGGTCTTCCTTTCCCGCCTCGCGCTGGTGATGCTGTTTCTGCCGTTCAGCGCCTTGGACAAAGTGCTGAACTTCAGGGCCGCAACCGGCCAGGCACGCCAAGCCGTGTCGTCCCCGGTGCTGGCGGGCGGGATGATCGTCCTTGGCCTGACGGTCGAAGTCCTAACCTCCCTTGCCCTGGTGACCGGTATCGCCGACCGGCTTGGGGCCCTTATGCTGGCCGGCTACTGCGCGGTGACGGCATTCCTGTTCAAGCGGTTCTGGTCAAAGCCCGATTTCCGGCTGCGTGGACCCAGCCAGGGACGGGACGTGTTCTGGGACTTCCTGAAGAATGTCGCTTTGGCCGGAGCCCTTGTTTCCATCGCGCTGGGACCGGGCACAAACGGTGCTCTTGGGTTGCTTGCCGATCCCCTGTCCTCGACCGCCCCCTACGCCACCCGAGGTCCGTGATGCCCAACGAAAGGCCAACTGTCCCCTATTGGCACCTTTTTACCGACGAGCATGGAATCAGCCGGTTCCGGCGTTGCGCCATGACCCGGTTCGAGTTGCAATCCATGCAGCCGCCAGCAGCGCCGCAATGGCAGGGCCACAAGCACCATGACGGCATGACGGTCATGGTGACAGTCCAACCCGTTGGCTGGGAAGGCACTTGGCACGAGAATCCGAAGCCGCAGTGGATCATCCCGCTGTCAGGGCGCTGGTTCGTGGAGGCGATGGATGGCACCCGCGTCGAAATGGGGGCCGGCGAGATCTCCTTCGGTGAAGACCAGGGCTGCTGCCTGCAGGATGGCCGCAAGGGCCATCTCTCCGGCACCCTGGGTGATGTGCCGGCCGTGCTGATGGTCGTTCAATTCGATACGCCGCGGGATGCTCCGTCCCCTTGCCGCTTCGACTAGCCGGCATGGATGGCTTCGTCTCGCATGATCCGCGCTTCGACCGCTTCATCCTCGACAACGCACCGGTCGAGCGCTTGGCCGAGGGGTTCCGCTGGATCGAAGGGCTGGTCTGGATGGGAGACTGGAACGCCCTGCTGTTCCAGGATCTGCCGCGCGACCGCACCATGATGTGGAGCGAGACCACCGGCCTCTCCGTCTGGCGGCAGCCCTCCGGCAAGGCCAATGGCCAGGCGCGGGACCGGCAGGGGCGTCTGGTTTTGTGCAGCAACCTGGCGCGGGCTGTGCAGCGGGTGGAGCATGACGGGTCTTTGACCACATTGGCGGACCGCTTCGAGGGCCGCCGCCTGAACTCGCCCAATGACGTGGCGGTGCATTCCGACGGCACGATATGGTTCACCGATCCGGTCTACGGCATCGCCAACGATTACGAGGGCATCCGGCAGCCAAGCGAGCGGCATCCGGCCGTGTACCGCCTCCACCCGGAGACGGGTGCCATGGCGCTGGTCTCCGAGGCCTTCGACGGACCTAATGGACTGGCCTTCTCGCCGGACGAACGCCGGCTCTATGTCGCGGAAACCGGTGACCAAACACGTCCGGAGCCGGTGCAGATATTGCGTGTGATCGATCTTGCCCCTGATGGCACAGTCGCCGGTCCGGCACGGGATTTTCACAAGGTCGATCGCGGCTATACCGACGGGCTGGCGGTGGATGAGGATGGCAACATCTGGTCCAGCGCCGGGGATGGCGTGCATTGCATCGCCCCCGACGGTACCCTTCTGGGCCGTATCCTGTTGCCGGAGCGGGTTTCCAACTTGTGCTTCGGCGGATCGCCGCAACGGAACCGCCTATTCATCGGTGTCTCCCACGCGCTCCACGCGGTGTTCCTCAACCGCCGTGGGGCGGCATGGCCGTGATGGGCGGACGTATCCGAGGCTTCCGCCTGCGTTGCGCCTCGCCTGCTGCGACAGCCGACTTCTATCGTCAGGCCTTCGGTTGCCTGGACACGGTGGGGCCGCCCGGGGAGCTTTCGCTTCGCCTTGGGGAGCAGGCAATCTCGTTACGGCCCACAGCGACGTCGCTCGATGCGGGCTTCGCCGGCAATGAAACTGGGTTCCAGCACCTTGCCATCGTCGTCGCTGACATGCGCAGCGCGATGGACCAACTGTATGCGGTGACGGGATGGACACCCATTTCGCAGAAAGGGCCGGAGACCCTGCCACCCGCATCCGGCGGTGCCACGGCTTTTAAGTTTCGGGATCCAGAGGCGCATCCGCTGGAACTGCTGCAGTTTCCACATGGAGCGATGCCAAGGCATTGGCAGGCAGCAGCGGGTGGCTTGATCTTCCTTGGGATTGATCACTCGGCCATCAGCATCACCGATACGGCGCGCAGCGTTGCCTATTACGCCAGCTTCGGCTTCACCATGGGCAAAACACAGATCAACCAAGGCATCGAACAAAGTCGGCTCGATGGGTTGAAAGGCGCGGTGGTGGAAGTTACTCCAATGGCTGGAGATGGTCCGCCGCATCTCGAACTTTTACGATACCGCCACCCCCAACCCTGCCCAAGACCTGCAGTGAACGGAAGCACGGCCGCGACCGAGCTTGTCTTGGCTATGTCGGAGCAGGAGCGACCGTTGCGTGCGTTAGATCCGGATGGACACCGGCTCTCTCTATCAGATGTACCCTCATCTGAATGAAGCAAGCATTGGCTTGCCTTTCAAGTATATCGCTCGTTCGTGGCCAGCTGCTTTAGGCCGCATTACGGCTGCGACCTCGTCCCGCGCGAATGGTGAGACCTCGAACCAAGGTCATGCGGACACGTCGTTCCGGCCTACGCGATTCGATGGCGTCGGTACCTATTCACCACTGGCGTACTATCCGTGAGGGAGCGATGACCGCCGTTGTCGCCCACACCGGTACGTGGACGATAAAAATCGTGCGCCGCTGCGATCACCACCGCTTCGTCGTCCTGCCAGAGCGTTGGACCGTCGAACGCACCACCGGCTGGATCAGCCGTAACCGCCGCCTTGCCCGCGGCTTTGAGCGCCATTGCCACATCGCCATCACTATCTGTCCGCATGGCCATGATCCGCCTCATGGCTTCGACGATTTGCCGCAAAGCCATCGGCTTGAACCCGAACTTCCCAGATGAACTTCCATATCGCCTTAATCGGCGACGATGCCGGCCTCCCGCACCAGGGCGGCCATTGCTGCCCGGTCCTTTGCAAGGAACGCGCCGAAGTCGCCCGGTGTGGTGCCAAGCACAACGGCACCGAGTCCCTCCAGCCTCTGCCGCACCGCTGGTTCGGCCAATGCGTGCAGGCAACCGGCATGCAGGCGTTCCAGTGCCGCCGGCGGCAGTCCTGCCGGGGCCAACAGGCCATTCCACTCATTCTGATCGAAGCCGGTGATGCCCTGTTCGGCGACGGTCGGCACCTCCGGCAGGCTGCTGATCCGGTTCAGCCCGGTTGCGGCCAGGGCCCGCAGCTTGCCATCCCGCACCAGCGGCAGGACAGAGGTGATGGTGGCCACGGCGCAATCGACATCATTGGATAGCAGCGCCTGCATGGCCGGAGCGCCGCCGCGATAAGGCACGTGGGTCATCTCCACCGCCGCCCGGCGCAGCAGCAGCACGGCGGTCACATGTTGTGCCCCACCATTGCCGGAAGACGCATAGGTCAGCCGCCCCGGCTGCGCCTTCGCCCGTGCCAGCAGACTGGCGAGACTGGTATCCGGCGAGGACGCCGGCACTACCACCACCTGCGGCAGCAAGATGACTTGGCTGATGGGGGTAAACGCGGTTGCATAGTCAAAGGACAGGTTGCGAATTAGTGCCGGCGCCATGGTATGGCCCGCGGAATCCAGCAGCAGGGTGGTGCCGTCCGGCACTGCGCGGGCGACTTCACCGGCGCCGATCGTGCTGCCGGCACCCGGCCGGTTCTCCACCACGATAGACTGTCCCAGGAAGGTGCCGAGCGGCCCGGCCAGCAGACGTGCCGTGGTATCGGCACCGCCGCCCGGTGAATAGGCCACGACTATGCGAATGCTGCGCGACGGCGACCAGGGCTGCGCCCTGGCCGGTGCCGCGAGGGCGGAGGCCGCACTCCATGCGAGAATGCCGCGACGGCCGAAGCGGCCCATGTGTTCCATCATTACAGATCCTCCCGTGGCGGCAGGATAGGCGTTGTTCCATGCGCCGTCAGGCCATCCTTTCACGGTCGTAAGTGCTGAGCCGGCCAGCTTGGCTTGGGCAAAAATGACGATTGGACGATGCAGATCGCAGCGGGACGATCGAAATCGCGCAGGAGATCGTCCGGCTGACTGACCTGCTGGCGCTGAACGCCGCGGTCGAGCCGGCGGGCGACGTAATGCTGCGGCTGGTGCCGATATCAAGCGCGCGGCCGGGTTGGTGAGGAGGTCACCGCCGCCTGCAATCGGCCTGTCGTCGCAGCACCGACGCTTGCCGCCACCGGCAGGGCCAACAAGGGTGGCTTCACGCTCAACATGAGCGCGGGGGAGGGTCACTTCGACTTCGAGCTCTGGCGGCACTAACAGCGCCTTCGCGGCCCCCGATCAGGGCTATTGCGGCCGGGGCGGGGGGGCTGGCGTCTGGCCGCTGCGCGACCCATCCTGTCATACCCTGCCTGGAGCGCGCATGACGCATGCCGTACCCCGCCGCCTGTCCTTGCTCGAGCGCGGGCTGACCCTATGGAGCCTCGCCGCTGGGGCTCGGAATCGTCCTGGCAGTCCGATATTCCCACCCCTGGCTATCGGCGCGTGTGACGGCGGGTCTGGCCGTGCCTGAAGCACTGGATGTCGTCATTGTCGGGGGTGGTCAGGCCGGGCTCGCCGCCGGCTATTTCCTGCGCCGCACGGGACTACGCTTCGCCATCCTGGACGGTGCCGAGGCGCCGGGCGGTGCCTGGCGGCACGGCTGGGACTCGCTGACGCTCTTCTCCCCCGGTCAATGGAGTTCGCTGCCTGGATGTCCGTTGCCCGCTGTCGCGGGTGGCGGCTATCCGTCGCGCGATGCGGTCATCGCCTACCTGGCCGCCTATGAAGCGCGCTATGCGCTGCCGGTACGCCGGCCGGTTACGGTGCAAGCCGTTCGCACCGCCGGTTCACGCTTGCACCTGGAGGCTTCGGGCGGCGAATCCTGGACGGCGCGTGCCGTGGTCAGCGCGACCGGAACCTGGGCGCAACCGCATAGTCCGGAACTGCCCGGCCGGGCCGGCTTTGCCGGCCGGCAACTCCACTCCGCCGCTTATCGCCGACCGCAGGATTTCACCGGCTTGACCGTATTGGTGGTGGGCGGCGGCAATTCCGGTGCGCAGATCATGGCCGAAGTGTCGCGCGTCGCGGCCCGGGCGGTTTGGATCACAGAGCGTGAACCGATTTTCCTGCCGGACGAGGTCGATGGCCGCATTCTGTTCGAGCGCGCTACCGCGCGCTGGCTGGCGGAGCGCGCGGGGAAGACGCCGCCGTCACCGAATGGCCGCCTCGGTGACGTGGTCGCGGTAGCACCCGTGCGGGAGGCCCGAAGCCGGGGTGCGCTGGGTAGCATCCGTCCCTTTGCACGGCTTGAAGCCGGTGATGCGGTCTGGGCCGATGGCACCCGCATCGCGGCCGATGCAATCATCTGGTGCACGGGGTTCCGGCCTGCATTGAGCCATCTGGCATCTTTGAACATCGTGGGTGCGGATGGCCGGGTGGCGGTGGGCGCGGCCGGACGCGCATGCGCCGAGCCACGCCTTTGGATGCTCGGCTACGGAGATTGGACCGGCATGGCTTCCGCCACCTTGGCCGGCACCACACGGGCGGCCCGGGAGACCGTAGGGGACATTGCCAAGGTGCTGCGCTAACCCTGGCTTGCTGCACGCTTTACCATGGGGACGACGCCGTACCACTTGGACTGGCAGCGGCTTGCGGGTCTCTGCGCAGGCGGCAGGCAGGACCATTCTACCGGCGCTTCACATGCGGATCGAAGCATTGCTGACCTGAAACTCGCTTATCCCTCAGCTGATGCGGTCGAGTGGCAGGGTAATGCTGCATTCCAACCCGGCAGGCAGCCAGAATTGCTCCACTTGGCCGCCGAGCTGGTCCCGCATCGTCGCCTGGAGAACGCGGGAGCCGAAGCCGCGTCGTGAGGGCGGCCCCTCCACCGCCGGGCCGCCACGCTCCACCCATCGGAACAGCAGCCGGCCGGGCCCGCTGGCCAGCGAGGGTCCCGCGACCGACCAAGAGACCTGGAGGTCGCCGCCGGGGACGGCGAGCGCGCCATGCTTCGTGGCATTGGTCGCCAGCTCATGTAGGGCCATGGATAGCGCTTGCACCGCGGCGGGCGAAAGGGTCACGACCGGCCCTTCGAGCACGACACGGGTCGCGCTTGCTGTATCACTCAAGAAGGCGGTCAGCTCCGCCTCCACCACCGCCCGCAGGTCGGCACCGGCCCAGCGGGCCTGGGCAAGCAGGGTATGGGCGCGGGCCAGCGCAGCAATTCGCCCCTCGACTGCTTTGGCATATTCAGCGGCATCGGTGCGCGGCGTCAGCCGCAACGCGGCCTGGACCACCGCGAGGACATTCTTCGCCCGGTGGTCCAGCTCTCGCGTCATCAGCAATTGCCGTTCCTCCGCCGCCTTGCGCTCAGTCGTGTCCTGCAGGGCGGCGAGGGTGCGTGCGACCATGCCGGTGCCGGGGTCCCGGATGGGGGAAATGCTGCCGCTGACCCAGCGAGTCTCGCCATCCGGTCGCAGGGTACGGGTCTGCATATCCAGCACCGGCATAGCGCCGCTCGTCATTCTGACCCAGCTCTGGGCAATCGCAGCCCGCTCCTCGACGACAATGAAATCGAGGAAGGGCCGGCCAATCAGCTCGGCGCCAGGGCGGCCGACCAGGGCGCAGAAGGCGGCATTCACGCGAAGCAGCAGGCCAGTGGCGGGCTCCGCCTGGAACATCGCGATGGCGGCCTGTTCGAAGGCGGTGCGGAATTCGGCGGCGCTGGACCGTAAGGCGGAATCCGCTCGCAGCAGGGCCAGGCGCAAGGCCTCGAATTCCGCGACCGGGGCGGCGGTGGCGACGGCGGCTCGTACTTCAGCTCCGGCGGTACCGACGGTAGCCACATCCTCGGCCTGACGGCGCAATGCGCGAACGGGAGCCAGGACCCGCCGGGCCAGCACCGCCGCCGCGCCAATCGCCAAGGCAATCGCCAGCACGGCGCCGATGCCGAGACGAAGCAGCGGTGGTTGCCAACTTGCCTTATAGGCTGCCAGTGGCTCGCCGATGACGACGCCCCAGCCCTCGCCCTGGTTCAATCGGCGGAAGCCGAAAAGGATCTCGACGCCTTCAAAATTGCGTCCCTGGAAAACACCTTCCTGTAAGCCCGTCGCCATCCCGTACCAGGGGGCTGGTGCGCCGACGAAGCGGTCATTGCCACGGGAGCGAGCCACATTGACGCCTTGGCCATCCGCCAGCCCGGCCACGCCAGCGGTCAGCCGCTGGGCGGTGAGCACAGTGGCGAGCCGCAGTGGGTCGATCGTAACCAATACCACCCTGTTGCTCGGCCCCGGGCTCGGGATGGGTACGCCAACGGACACTGCCAGCGCACCGCCTGGCTGGCGTTCATACAGGTTGGAGACGCCCGGCTTGCCGCTGCCGATAATCTGGCGGACCAGCGCGCCGCTGGCATCCGCCGGGGCATCCTGCTCTGCAACGATGGCAATGCGTGCATCGTCCAAGGCCTTGCCAAGCCCATCCAGCCAAGCCCGGACCATGGCGTCGTCCCGCTGATCTTGCACCGCGGGGGCGGAGGCAACCGCCATGGCGGCGGCTTGGAGGATCTCGAATTCGGCGTCCAGAGCAAGGGAAAGGGCACGGGCGGTATCCCTGAGCCGGCCGGCGAAAGCGCCCTGATAGGCCTGGGCGACTTGCCAGGCGCTGACCGCGCCGAGCGCTAGCACCGGCAGCAGCAGCGCCAGCCCGAAGGCGATCAGATAGGTGCTGAGGCCCCAGCGACGCCCGCGCCCAACCGAACTCGGAGTCATGCTGCAGCCAGTTGCGCCGCCGGGACGGCAGGGATAGGACGTTGCATGGCCGGATGATCTCCGCGCTGGGACGGCCCCGGGTCATCAGGTCCCGGGGTGACGGCGGAAAGATCGCCATCGAGTTCGTCTTGAGTGCGGAAGATTAACCCATGCCTTCGCTGGGATCGAGCAATAACCGGACTGCCTGTTTGCAGCGGCCCGGCTGGGCAGGCCGGGGTGGCGGGGCTACATGCGGGGCATGAAAACCGCCAGCCCGCCATACCTGTTGCCTCCCCTCGCACTGACGATGGGCGAGCCCGCCGGGATCGGCGCGGAGATCGCCGTCGGAGCCTGGCATGCGTTGCGCGACACCGGTCCAGCCTTCTTCCTGATCGACGACGCAGACCGGCTGTCCGGCGCCCCGATCCACCGCATCGCGGCACCGGAGGAGGCTGTGGCAACCTTCGCGCGGGCACTGCCGGTGCTGCATCGCCCTCTCGCCCGGCCATCGGTGCCAGGGCGGCTGGATCCGGCCAATGCGCCGGCCGTCGTCGCCGCGATCGATGAGGCGGTGGCGCTGGCGCTGGCCGGGCGGGCGGCGGGCGTGGTCACCAACCCCATCCAGAAATCGGCACTCTATGCTGCCGGCTTCGCTCATCCCGGCCATACCGAATATCTTTTCGCCCTCGCCGGCGACGGCCCAGCCCCGGTGATGCTGCTGGCCTGCCCGGAGCTGCGGGTGGTGCCGGTGACGATCCATGAGCCGCTGCGGCAGGCCATCGCCCGGCTGACGCCGGAGCTCATCGTCGAGGTCGCCCGGTTGACCGCCACGGGACTGCGGCAAGACTTCGGCATCGCCGCGCCGCGCCTGGCCATCGCCGGGCTGAACCCGCATGCCGGGGAGGATGGCACCCTGGGCACCGAGGACCGCGACATCGTCGCCCCCGCCGTCGCCACGCTGCGGGCCGAGGGGATCGATGCGCGCGGGCCGATTCCGCCGGATACCATGTTCACCGCCAAGGCGCGGCCCGGCTACGACGTGGCGCTCGGCCTCTACCACGACCAGGCGCTGATCCCGATCAAGACGCTGGACGTAGCGGGCGGAGTCAATGTCACGCTCGGCCTGCGGATCGTCCGCACCAGCCCGGACCATGGGACGGCGTTGGATATCGCCGGCACTGGCCAGGCCGACCCCGGCAGCCTCATCGCCGCCATCCGGCTGGCCGCCGAGATCGCCACCAACCGCAGGAATGCCGCCCTATGACCCCGATGCGCCTGTCCGTAAACGTGGACCATGTCGCCACCCTGCGGAACGCCCGCGGCGGCACCTTCCCCTGCCCGGTCGAGGCGGCGCGGGTGGCGGTGGCCGCCGGGGCCGATGGCATCACCATGCACCTGCGGGAAGACCGGCGGCATATCCGCGACCAGGACCTGGACCGGGTGGCGGCCGAGGTGCCGACCCGGCTAAACTTCGAGATGGCCGCGACCGAGGAGATGATCGGCATCGCGCTCCGGTTGCGGCCTGCGGCCTGCTGCATCGTGCCGGAGAAGCGGCAGGAACTGACGACGGAAGGCGGGCTCGATGTCATCGCCGCGGGTGCGGCCTTGCAGAATGCGGTGGCGCGCCTGTCTGGAGCGGGGATCGAGGTCTCGATCTTCATTGAAGCCGATGCCCGGCAGATCGCGGCGGCTGCCCGGATCGGTGCCCAGGCCATCGAATTGCACACCGGCGCCTATGCCGATGCGGCGGTGGCAGCGCGGGCCTCGCATCTTGCAAGACTGCGGGAGGGGGCCGCGGCGGCAGCGGCGGAAGGGCTGCTTTGCCACGCCGGACATGGGCTTTCCTACGAAACGCTGCCGCCGATCGCCGCCATGCCGGAAGTGGTGGAGGTCAGTATCGGGCATTTCCTCATCAGCCAGAGCGTCTTCGAGGGCCTGCCCGCGGTGATCCGGCACATGAAGGGGCAGATCGCGGCGGCACGCGATGCATGAGTTGCAATTTGCATGGCATGGGGGCTGCAAAGCCTGGGGCGTACCGGCTCATCCAGGAGTAGCCCCATGGCCCAGGTTTCCGCGATGTCCTCCGCCCGCACCCCGCGGACCACACCACGCCGCGCCGCGACCGCTGCCCCGGTCCATCAGATGCCCGAGGAAGAGAAGATAGGTGTCGTCGCCTATCTGCTGCAGGGCAGCGCCTTCATCGGCTTCCTGCTGGTTCTCTTCATGCTCGCCGGTTTCCGTGGTTGAACAGGGTCAGGCAGGTCGTAGCTATCGGGGCCACGACCGGCAATAGGCTTGCCTCGGGCTGACCGCTAACCTTCCGCCGATGCGGCGATCATGACATCCGCCAGCAGCGTATAAGCCGCTGTCCAGGCCGCCTCGACCTCCGGCGTGAAGGCTTCCCCCAGGCCCTGCCCGAGAGTCCAAAGCAGTGCGGCGCCCACCGTGGCGTAATGCGCATCCTTCACCCCATAGCCGACATGGCGCTTCGCCAGCGCCTGCGCCGCCGGCACCACCTCGGCCGGCCGCTTCAGTCCGGCGACGACGAAGCCGAGAGTGGCCATCAGCTTGGCGCCTTGCTCCGCCATATCCGTGCCGGTGAACAAAGCCTTCGTGCTCGGGTCGAGCTCGAACAGCCGGCCATAGAAAAGCGCCGCGGCCTGGTCCTTGATGGGGACGACGAGGCGGAAGCTGTCCTGAACGAGCGTGGCCTGTTCCGGCGTCATGGGCATTCTCCTGGCGACTAATCGACATGTGGCTGCAACGAATGCTGCGACGCAACTGAAACCCGGCCATAGTCCGATATCCTCGGGGCCATGCCGATGCAACGCAGACCGTTTCTCGCCATTTCCATGGGCGTTCTGGCCGGCAAGGCCCAAGCCCAGCCCCAGGCGGGTTCCCAGGCCCAAACCGGCTTTCCGCCGCGGCCGTTGACGCTGGTCGTGGCCTTCTCGGCCGGGTCCACCAACGACATCCTGGCGCGGATGCTGGCGGCGGAGGTTTCGCTGCGGCTCGGCCAACCCATGCCGGTGGATGCGCGGCCAGGTGCCGGCGGCACCCTGGCCGTCGCCGGCGTGGCACGCGGCCGCGCGGATGGGCTGACGCTGGTGCTGGTCTCGACCAGCACCATCCCGATCAACCGGGCCCTCTACCGCAACCTCAGCTACGACCCCTACAAGGACCTGGCGCCGGTCAGCATCAGCGCCTCCACGCCCAATGCGCTGGTGGTCAAGGCCGATGCGCCGATGCGAAGCCTGGCGGAACTGGCGGCGCGCCTGGGTGGCACGCCGGGGCTGCGGTATTTCTCCCCCGGCAACGGCACCTCCCAGCATCTGTCCTGCGTCCAGCTGCTGCGGGCAGTCGGCGGCACCAGCGAGCATATCCCCTATCGAGGGCCAGCGGAGGGCATCGCCGGGTTGCTCTCGGGCGATACGGATTGGGGTTTCTCGGCAGTGCCATCCATCCTGGGGCTAGCGCGGGATGGGCAGGTGCGGGTGCTGGGGCTGACCGGCACGAGGCCTCTGGCGAGCCTGCCGGATGCGCCGACCTTCGCCAGCATGGGCGTTCCGGGATTCGAGGAGACGGATGTCTGGTACGGCATCGCCGCCCCAGCTGGGACCCCGCCGGAGGCGCTGGCGATCTTGCGGCGCGCCTTTGCCGAGGCCTTGGCGCAACCCGACTTGCAAGCGCGGTTGGCCGCGGCCGGCTTCTACCCGGTTCCGCCGATGGATGGCCCGGCGATGGAGGTCTTCCTTGGCCGGCAGGTGGCTTTCTGGGCGGATCTGGTGAAGGCCAGCGGCGCGACCATCGACTAGCGCGATCCGTGAACGATTGAGCCTGCCACCGGGAGCCATTACACCCGCCCCGGCAATGATGAGGATGGCAGCCTTGGCCGAGACGCATTTCGACTGCGCCGTCGTCGGCGCCGGCATCGTCGGCCTGGCCCATGCGCTGGCGGCCAGCCGGGCGGGGCTGCGGGTGGTGGTGCTGGAGCGGGAGGCCCGTGCGATCGGCGCCTCGATCCGCAACTTCGGCTTCGTCACCGTGACCGGGCAGGAAAAGGGCGATTGCTGGCGCCGCGCCCGGCGCGCCCGGGATATCTGGGCTGAAGTCGCGCCCCAGGCCGGCATCGCCGTGCATCATCGCGGGCTGGTCTTCGCCGCCCGCCGGCCGGAAGCCTTGGCGGTACTCGAGGAGTTCACCGTTGGCCCGATGGGTGAGGGCTGCCGGATGCTGACGGCGGCGGAGGCGGCCGGGCTCGGCGCCCTGCGCGGCGACTTGGCCGGGGCGATGCACAGCCCGCATGAGCTGCGGGTCGAGAGCCGGGACGCCATCCCGCGCCTGACCTCCTGGCTGGCGGAGGCGCGCGGCGTGCAGTTCCGCACCGTCACCGCGGTGCATGGGGTCACGACGGGCCGGGTGGATTGCACCTGCGGACCGATCACCGCGGACCGCATCATCGTCTGCCCGGGGACCGATATCCGCACGCTCTTTCCGGAGGTTTTCGCTCGCCGCGCCGTCACGCTCTGCAAGCTGCACATGCTGCGGGTGGCGGCGCCCGGCTTCACCCTGCCGGGTGCGGTGATGAGCGACCTCGGGCTGGTCCGCTACCTCGGCTATGCCGATGGGCCCAGCCTGCCGAAGCTGGCCACGCGGCTGCAAACGGAACAGGCCGCCGAATTGTCACACGGCATCCATCTGATCGTCGTGCAAGGAGCGGATGGTTCGCTGGTGGTGGGCGACAGCCACCACTATGCGCCGAGCCCGGACCCGTTCCAGCCAGCGGAGGTGGATGACTTGATCCTGCGCGAGCTTTCGCTGGTCCTCGACCTGCCGCGGCCGGCGGTGCTGGAGCGCTGGGTGGGCGTCTATCCCTCCGGCCCCGAGACGGCCTTCTACGAATCGCCGCTGCCTGGGGTCATGCTGGTCTCCGTCACCAGCGGCACCGGGGCCAGCACCGCCTTCGGCCTGGCCGAGGATGTCTTCGCCGCCTGGGGGAATGCAGCATGAGCGACTGGCGGATGCCCTATACCGGGCCGGTGAAGGCAGTGGTGCTGGATTGGGCCGGCACCGTGGTGGACCATGGCAGCCGGGCGCCGATGGGGGCCTTTGTCCGCGCCTTTGCCGAGCTGGGTGTCGAGATCTCCATCGCCGATGCGCGCGGGCCGATGGGCATGGCCAAGGCCGACCATATCCGCGCCGTCGGTGCTGCCATCGCCCCGGCCTGGCGGGCAAAACACGGACGGGACTTCTCCGAGGCCGATGTCCAGGCCATCTTCGACATCTTCGAGCCGATGAACATCGCCGCCATCAAGAACCATGCGGCGCTGATCCCGGGCGTGAGGGAGGCGCTGGCGAGCCTCGCCGCCCGCGGCATCCGCATCGGCACCACCACCGGCTATACCCGCCCGATCATGGCCGAACTCGCGCCGCTGGCCGCCGCGCAGGGCTTCGTGCCCGAAGTCATTGTCTGCGCCGGAGACCTGCCGGCCGGCCGCCCGGCGCCGCTGCAGATGTGGCACGTGATGGCCGCCATGGGCATCTGGCCCGCCGCGGCCGTGGTGAAGGTGGACGATACACCGCCCGGCATCGGCGAGGCTCGCGCGGCCGGCTGCTGGGCCGTGGGCGTGGCCATGACCGGCAATATCGCCGGCTGGTCCGCCGAGGAACTGGCTCAGGTCCCGACGGCGGAGCGCGAGGCGGCCCGGGCGCGGGCGACGGCTGAGCTGACTGCCGCCGGCGCGCATCTGGTAATCGACAGTCTGGCCGACCTGCCGGCCGCCATCGTCGATATCGAGCAATGGCTGGCCGTGGGCGACTCGCCAGGCTGAACCGCCTTGCCCAGACCTGCCATACAACTGTAACGTTTTGCCGGGGATTGCCGGGCTACACACGGGCGAAAATGCTCTCAGGAGACGCCCATGTATCGCCGCGTGCTGACCGCCGCGCTTGCGCTCGCTTGCGCCCTTGCCCCCAACCTAGCCCCTGCGCAAACGCGTACCCGCCTTACCGTCTATACCGCGCTTGAGAACGAGCAACTCGCCCCCTTCAAGCAGGCGGCGGAAGCAGCAGTGCCGGGGATCGAGATTGCCTGGGTCCGGGACAGCACCGGTGTCATCACCGCCCGCCTCGTCGCCGAACGGCAGAACCCCCGCGCCGACCTCATCTGGGGCGTCTCCGTCTTCTCCCTGCTGCAGATGGAGGCGCTGGAGATGCTGGAGGGCTACACGCCCGCCGGCGCCGAGGCGCTGCGGCCCAACTTCCGCTCCGACCGCAGCCCGATGACCTGGACCGGCATGGACGCCTTCGTCTCTGCCATCTGTTTCAACACGGTGGTGGCGCAGCAGCGCAACCTGCCGCGGCCCAACACCTGGGCCGACCTGCTGAACCCGGCCTATCGCGGCCAGGTGGCGATGCCGAACCCGGCTTCTTCCGGCACCGGCTTCCTGACTGTCGCCGGCTGGATCGGCTCCATGGGCGTGACCCAGGCCTGGGACTACATGGCGAAGCTGCATGAGAATGTGCAGGCCTATACCCATAGCGGCAGCGCCCCCTGCAACAACGCCGCGCGCGGCGAATACGGCGTCGGCATCTCGCTCGACATGCGGGCCGTCACCTTGAAGAACCAGGGAGCGCCGATCGAGATCATCGTGCCGACCGATGGCGTCGGCTTCGACCTGGAAGGCACCGCCATCCTGCGCGGCAGCCGCAACATGGACGCGGCGAAGAAGCTGGCCGACTGGGCCGTGACACGCGCGGCAAACGAGGCCTATGGCAAGTACTACGCGGTACTGGCCCTGCCGGGCGTGACCCCCGCGGTGCGCGGCTACCCCGCCGAGTTCGAGCAGCGGCTGGTGAACCAGAACTTCCGCGAGGTGGCGCTGAATCGCGACCAGATCCTGCGCGACTGGGCCGCCCGCTTCGACGGCAAATCCGCCCCCCGTTGAGCGCCGCTCTTGAGCGTGAGGCCCATGGCCGCGCCGCGGCCGAAGCCCCGCCCTATCTCATCGTCGAGCAGGTCTCGAAGCGCTTCGGCACCTTCCAGGCGCTGGAGCGGGTGAGCCTGACGGTGGCCCCGGGGGAATTCGTCTCCTTCCTCGGCCCCTCCGGCTGCGGCAAGACCACCCTGCTGCGGGCCATCGCCGGGCTGGATCCGGCAACCAGCGGCCGCATCACCCAGGCCGGGCGGGACATCACCGACCTGCCGCCCAGCGCGCGGGACTTCGGCATCGTCTTCCAGTCCTATGCGCTCTTCCCCAACCTGAGCGTCACCGACAACATCGGCTACGGGCTGCGCGGCGCCGCCTGGCCGAAGCCGCGCCGGGCGCAGCGGGTGGCGGAGCTGCTGACGCTGGTCGGCCTCGGCGAACATGCGCTGAAATACCCGGCGCAACTCTCGGGCGGGCAGCAGCAGCGCGTCGCCCTGGCCCGGGCGCTGGCGAACGAGCCGGGGCTGCTGCTGCTGGACGAGCCGCTCTCGGCACTCGACGCCATCGTCCGGCTGCACCTCCGCCAGGAGATCCGCGCCCTGCAGCGCCGGCTCGGCGTGACCACGGTGATGGTGACACATGACCAGGAGGAGGCGCTTGGCGTCTCCGACCGCGTCGTCGTCATGTCGCGCGGGCGGATCGAGCAGATCGGCACGCCAGAGCAGGTCTACCGGCACCCGCGCACCGCCTTCGTCGCCGGCTTCGTCGGCCGCAGCAGCCATCTCGCCGCGACGGTGGAAGCGACGCCGGGCACGCTGCTGGCAGAGGGGCTGCGCCTGCCCTGCGATGCCGCGCGTCCCATGCTGTATGGCACCCGGGTGGAGGCCTTCATCCGGCCCGAGGATGTCCGCCTCGGCGCCGAGGCCGCCGCCATGCCCGGCGCCTTCGAAGCCGCGGTCACGCACCTCGAGTTCCTCGGCCCGGTCTGCCGCCTCTCGCTCGAGGTCACCACCCCGGCGGGCCGCCGCCCGCTGCGCCTCGAGGCCGATTTGAACCCGGACGAGGCACGGGCGCTGGGCGCGCTGCCCGGCGCGGTGCTGCCGGCCGCCCTGCCGTCGGCGCGGGTGATGGTCTTCGCCGCCGATGCGTGAGGTGGTCAGGGTACGGCTGCCGGCCGATGTCCGGCTGCTGCGCGGCGGGCTGTGGCTGGCACTTGCCGTGCTGGCGGTCGGGCTGATCCTGCCGCTCGGCACCCTGCTGCTGCGCGCCTTCGAGACGGCGGATGGCGGCTTCGCGGGCTTGGCCAATTTCATCGCCTATGCGACCACACCTTCGCTGCGGCTTGCCGCCTGGAACAGCGCCTGGACTGCGGCGCTGACCACGCTCATCGTCGTGCCGATCGCCTTCCTCTTCGCCTATGGGCTCACGCGGTCCTGCATCCCGGCCAAGGGCTTCTTCCGGGCTGTGATGCTGCTGCCGGTCCTCGCACCCTCGCTGCTGCCGGCGCTGGCGCTGATCTACCTGTTCGGCAACCAGGGCCTGCTGAAGGCCCTGCTCGGCGGCGGCAGCATCTACGGCCCGGTCGGGATCATCGTGGCGCAAGTCTTCTATTGCTTCCCGCATGCGGCAATCATCCTCGCCGTCGCGCTCGGCACCTCGGACGCCCGGCTGTACGAGGCGGCCTCCGTGCTGAAGGCCGGGCGCCTCCGGGTCCTCGCCAGCGTGACCCTGCCCGGCGCGCGCTACGGGCTGGTCTCGGCCGCCGTCGTGGTCTTCACCCTGGTTGTGACCGACTTCGGCATCCCGAAGGTGATCGGCGGCCAATTCCCGGTGCTGGCGACCGATGTCTACAAGCAGGTCGTCGGGCTGCAGAATTTCAACATGGGCGCGGTGGTCGGGCTGGTGCTGCTGCTGCCGGCGGCCGGTGCCTATCTGCTGGACCGCTGGGCGGAGGGCAAGCGCAGCGCCACCCTCTCCGGCCGCGCCGTCCCCTATGTGGCGAGGCCACGGGCGGGGCGGGACTGGCCGCTATTGGCCATCTGCCTGCTGGTCGCGCTCGGCCTGCTCAGTCTCGTCGGCACCGCGGTCTGGGGCTCGCTGATCCGCTTCTGGCCTTACAACCTGGTGCTGACGCTCGACAACTATGACTTCGGCCGCTTCGACGATACCGGCTGGCGGGCGCTGGGCAATTCGGTGCGGCTAGCGCTCGCGGCCTCGGTCACCGGCACGCTGCTGGTCTTCTGCACCGCTTGGCTGCTGGAACGCGGCGCCCGGGGCGGCACGCTGGCGGTGGTGGTGCGCATCGCCGCGACGGTGCCGCTGGCGGTGCCCGGGCTGGTGCTCGGCCTCGCCTTCATCCTGTTCTTCAACCACCCGCTGAACCCGCTGGGCTTCCTGTACGGGACGCTCTGGATCCTGGTGCTGAACAGCCTGGTGCATTTCTACACCGTCGCGCACCTGACCGCGGTGACCGCGATCCGCCAGCTCGACCCGGAATTCGAGGCGGTGGGCGCCTCGCTGCGGGTGCCGGCCTGGGTCACCTTCGGCCGGGTGACGGTGCCGATCTGCCTGCCGGCCATCCTCGACATCGCGGTCTATATCTTCGTCAATGCGATGACGACGGTCTCGGCGGTGATCTTCCTCTATGGCCCGGATACCAAGCCAGCCTCGGTCGCCGTGGTCCATATGGACGAGGCCGGGCAGGCCAGCGCCGCGGCTGCGATGGCGGTGGCGATCCTCGGCGTGACCACCACCGTGAAGCTACTGCAGGTGGCGACCGGTGGGCTGGTCAACCGCCTGACCCAGGGCTGGCGCCGGCGCTGAGCCGGCGCCTTTGCCGTCAGACGAAGGCCAGCGCCAGCCCGGCGACGGCGGTCGCTGCCCCTGCCACCCGGGCCGCCTGACGCATCGGCTGGGCCAGCACCAGCCCGGCCGCATGCAGCACCGCGGTGCCGCCGATCATGCCGAGCATCGCCAGCCCGCCCGGCAGCTCCGTCCCATGGGCATGGCCATGCAGCAGGCCGAAGCCGGCCGCCAGCGCCACGCCCAGCACCAGCGGCGGCCGCACCGCCAGCGCCGCCAGCGCGCCGAGGACGATGACCGAGGCCAGGATGCCCGCCTCCGCCATCGGCAGCGCAACGCCGGACAGGCCGAGCAGCGCACCCAGCGCCATGCCGCCGAGGAAGCCGCCCGGCAGCGCCAGCCGCGCCGCACCGCCGGACAGCCCGGCCCAGAGCCCGACCGCCACCATGGCCAGCAGATGGTCCGCCCCGCTGAAGGGATGGCTGAAGCCGGCCAACAGGCCATGCGACAGGGCACCGCCCGGATGGGCGAGGGCCGTGCCCGGCAGCAGCAGGGCAGCGGCAAGGAGCATCAAGGGGTTCATCAGGCAGCCTTTCGCGGGGCGATCCCGCCCTGGGTGAGAATGAAATCGGCGATCTCGGCGACGCCGAGATCCTCCTTCAGGTTGGTGAAGATGAAGGGCCGCTTGCCGCGCATCCGGCGGCTGTCGCGGTCCATCACCGACAGATCGGCCCCGACCAGGGGGGCGAGGTCGATCTTGTTGATGACCAGCATATCCGAGCGGGTGATGCCGGGGCCACCCTTGCGCGGGATCTTATCGCCGGCGGACACATCGATGACGTAAAGCGTCAGGTCGGCCAGCTCCGGGCTGAAGGTCGCGGCCAGGTTGTCGCCGCCGCTCTCGATGAACAGCACCTCGAGGCCGGGGAAGCGCTCCACCATGTCGTGCACGGCGGCGAGATTGATGCTGGCATCCTCCCGGATCGCGGTATGCGGGCAGCCGCCGGTCTCAACCCCGGCGATGCGGGAGGGATCGAGCGCGCCGGCGCGGGTCAGGAATTCTGCATCCTCCTTGGTATAGATGTCGTTGGTGATGACGGCGATGTCGTGCGTGTCCCGCAGGTGGCGGCAGAGCCGCTCGGTCAGCGCGGTCTTGCCGGAGCCGACGGGGCCGCCGATGCCGATGCGGAAGGGGCCATTGCCCGTCCGATGACCGGAGGGCGCCTGCCGCCCGGAGGTTTGAATCGGCCGGGCACTTTCGTTGGCGCTCATGATCTGAAGAGCCTCGTGTACTGGGTTTCGTGGCGCATCGAGAGCAGGTCGAGCATCGGCGCGGCGGTGCCGATGCGGTCGAGGTCGGCGGCCAGCGCCGCATCGGTGGCGGCCTCCACCACCGGGTGCAGCGCGGCGGTGGCGATCTGCCCATCCGTCTGCCCCAGCGGCACCAGCCGGACCCCGGCCGAGACAAGATTGGCGGCAAAGGCGGCCAGCCAGCCGGCCAGCGCTGGGCGCAGCGGAATGCCGTGGAAACCGGCCGCGGCACCGAAGGCGATGGGATGCGCCAGCCGCCGCGGGTGGCGGGCGGCCAGCGCCGCGAAGCCCGGATGCGGCCAGGCGGATTGGGTCACGCTGCTGAAGGCGGTCCCCTGCGCCATGGATTCGAGTGCCGTCTCCGCCGTGCCGCGCCAAGCGGCGGCGAGCAGCGCCGCCTCGTCGAGTGCCGCATCGTCGCCTGCTGCGGCGGCGCGCCAGGCAGCGGCCAGCAAGGCGCCATCGATCCGCCCGGCACCGGTCAGCAGCACCGTCTCGATGTATATCACCAGCCCGGTACGGGTGGTGATGCTGCCATCCTCGACTGCGGTTTCGAGACCGTGGCTATAGGTATAGGCACCGACCGGATAGGCTGGTGAGAGCCAGGCCAGCAAGCGGTAGAGCGCGGCGCCTTCAGTGATGGTGGTCGTGGTCATGGCCATCGTGGTGATGGTGATGTCCCGGTTGGCGGTTGTGCTCGCCATAGGCGCCGCCCTCGGGGTTGAAGGGTGCCATCACTTGCTGCACCGCGGCGCCGAGCCCACGCAGCATAGCAAGGATCACGTGGTCGTCGCGGATCAGCAGGTATTCGGCCTGGATCTCGGTCGGCAGGTGGCGGTTGCCGAGGTGCCAGGCGAGCCGCATCAGCTTGCCCGGACTGTCGGCGCGGACCTCGACCAGCGGCTCCGGCGCGGCCCGCACCAGGATCACGCCGCCGCCTTCCAGCAGCAGCCCGTCGCCGTCACGGAGCGCAGTCGCTTCCTCCAGGTCCAGCAGGAAAGCGAAGCCATCTTCCGCCGCATAGCGCTTGCGGCGGCGGAAGCGGTCGTCGAAATCGAGGGTGACGGTATGGCGGGCGGTGCGCGCGATCCAGCCGCCGGCGGGCAGGACCTGGGTGGCGCGGGGAAGGGTCTCGCTCATCAGAACAGGAAGTAGCGCTGGGCCATGGGGAGCACCTTGGCGGGTTCGCAGACGAGGAGCTCGCCATCGGCGCGCACCTCGTAGGTTTCGGCATTGACCTCGATCTTCGGCAGGGCGTCGTTCAGCACCATGTCGCGCTTGCTGATCCCGGACCGGGTGTTCTTCACCGCCAACAGCTCCCGCTGCAGGCCGAGCCGGGCGCCGAGGCCACCCGCCAGCGCCGCGGCGGAGGTGAAGGTGACGGCGCTCGCCACCATCGACTTGCCGTAGCTGGCGAACATCGGCCGATAGTGCACCGGCTGCGGCGTCGGGATGGAGGCATTGGGGTCGCCCATCTGCGCCATGGCGATGGAGCCGCATTTCAGGATCATGTCCGGCTTCACCCCGAAGAAGGCCGGGGTCCAGAGCACGAGGTCGGCCAGCTTGCCCACCTCCACGCTGCCGACATGCTGGCTGATCCCCTGCGAGATCGCCGGATTGATGGTGTACTTGGCGATGTAGCGCCGGACCCGCAGGTTGTCGTTGTCGCCGGTCTCACCGGCCAGCCGGCCGCGCTGGGCCTTCATCTTGTGGGCGGTCTGCCAGGTGCGGATGATGACCTCGCCGACCCGGCCCATGGCCTGGCTGTCGCTGCTCATCATGCTGATGGCGCCGAGGTCGTGCAGGATGTCCTCTGCGGCGATGGTCTCCCGCCGGATGCGGCTCTCGGCGAAGGCCACGTCCTCGGGGATGCGCGGATCGAGGTGGTGGCAGACCATGAGCATGTCGAGATGCTCGTCCACGGTGTTCACCGTGTAGGGCATGGTCGGGTTGGTGCTGCTGGGCAGGAAGTTCGGCTCGCCGACAACCCGCAGGATATCGGGCGCATGCCCGCCGCCGGCGCCCTCGGTATGGAAGGCCTGCAGGGTCCGGCCGCCGATTGCCTTGATGGTGCTCTCGACGAAGCCGCTCTCGTTCAGCGTATCCGTATGGATCGCCACCTGCACGTCATAGGCATCCGCCACGCTGAGGCAGGTGTCGATCGCCTTCGGCGTCGTCCCCCAATCCTCGTGCAGCTTGAGGCCGCAGGCGCCGCCGAGGATCTGTTCCTCCAGCCCGCCCGGCAGCGCCGCATTGCCCTTGCCGAGGAAGCCGAGGTTCACCCCGAAGCTCTCGGCTGCCTGGAGCATCCGCGCCATGTGCCAGGGCCCCGGCGTGGCGGTGGTGGCCAGCGTGCCATGCGCCGGCCCGGTGCCGCCGCCGAACATGGTGGTGATGCCGGAGGCGAGTGCTTCCTCGATCTGCTGCGGGCAGATGAAGTGGATATGCACGTCGAGCCCGCCGGCGGTCAGGATGCGGCCCTCGCCGGCGATGATCTCGGTGCCTGGGCCGATGATGATGGTGACGCCGGTCTGGGTATCCGGGTTGCCGGCCTTGCCGATGGCGGCGATGCGGCCGTCCCTCAGCCCGATATCCGCCTTGAAGATGCCGGTATGGTCGACGATCAGCGCATTGGTGATGACCGTATCCATGGCCCCGCCGGCACGGGTCACCTGGGACTGGCCCATGCCGTCGCGGATGACCTTGCCGCCGCCGAACTTTACCTCCTCGCCATAGGTCGTGAGGTCGCGCTCCACCTCGATGATGAGGTCGGTATCGGCCAGCCGTAGCCGGTCGCCCACGGTCGGGCCGTACATGCCGGCATAGCCGGCGCGCGAAATCCGTGCCGGCATCAGACCTGTCCTTCCGTCTCGCCGCGGAAGCCATGCACCAGCCGGGCACCGCCGAAGGGGATGAGCTGCACCGTCCGGGTCTGCCCCGGCTCGAACCGAACCGCGGTGCCGGCGGCAATGTCCAGCCGGCGGCCGCGCGCCGCGGCGCGGTCGAAGGACAGCGCCGGGTTGGTTTCGGCGAAGTGGTAGTGGCTGCCGATCTGGATGGGGCGGTCGCCGGTATTGCCGACATCCAGCTCGATGGCATCGGCGCCGGCGTTGAGTTCGATGTCACCCGCGGCGGGGAACAACTCGCCCGGGATCATCGGATCGGCTCGTGCACGGTCACCAGCTTGGTGCCGTCGGGGAAGGTCGCCTCCACCTGGATCTCATGGATCATCTCGGCGATCCCCTCCATGACCTGGGCACGGCCGATGACGGCGGCGCCGTCGCGCATCAGCTCCGCCACGCTGCGTCCGTCGCGGGCACCCTCGACCACGAAATCGGTGATCAGCGCCACCGCCTCCGGGTGGTTCAGCTTCACGCCGCGTTCCAGCCGGCGGCGCGCCACCGTGGCGGCCATGGCGATCAGCAGCTTGTCCTTCTCGCGCGGCGTCAGGTTCATGCCAGCCCCTCGTGTCCCGCCGCGATCATGGCCCGGCCAGCCTCATGTCGTCCACAGCCGAGGCAGCCGCGGCGGCTGCTCCAGCGCCGCGGCGCGCAGGGTGGCGATCGCCTGGCCCAGCGCGCGGCGGACGGCGGTGGCACGGCCAAGCCAGCGGGCCACCAGCAGCCCTGGCCGCGGCAGGGTCATGGCGCCGGGGGCCAGCTTGGGCAGGCCGCGCAGCCGGTCGCGCTGCGCCTCAACCCCGGGCGCGACGAGCAACAGGGTCGCCAGCGCCTCCGCCCCGTCGAAGCCGAAGGATGCGGCGAGCTGGGCGGGGTCGCCCAGCTCCAGCGCATCCGCCCAGAGCAGCCCCTCCGGCCCATGCAGGCGCCACTGGTCGAAGACCGCGCCCGTCGTCATCACCTCGCCCCGTGCGGCGCGGCCGAAGACCAGCATCTCCGTCGCCAGCAGGCGGGCGCCCGGGGCGAGTTCCGCCCGCATCCGGCGGGACATGCGCGCACCCTCGAACAGGATGGTCTCCTGCGGCAGCCACTCCAGCCAGGCATCGGCACCGACTGCCAGGATGGTGTCGATCCGGCTGTCCGGTCCCAGGCTGCGATAAATCTTCTCCGCCGCGGCGGTGCAGACAGTCGCCCGAGCACCTGCCTCTAGCCGCACCACCTGGCGCAGCGCATCGCCCCCCGCCAGGCCACCGGCGCAATTCAGGATGGCGCCGGTCGGCGGCTCGCCCGGCTCCGGGTCGGGGAACAAGGCGCGGAGCGGCGCTTGCTGGAACAGGTGCCGCAGGACGGTGCCGCGGGGGGAGGAACCGAATACCAGCTCGAAGGCGCCATCGGCGCGCTGGTGTCGTGTAGGCGGGGCTTCGGGCGGCATCGGCCACAGGATGACATGCACCGCAGCCGTGGCAAGCATGGGTGCATGCCGCATTGCTGGGCATTCAGGCCAGAAGCAGCCTCTGATCCGTGCGTCGTATGCCATTCATTGTCGGTGCGCCTTGGGAACTCTCCTTGGCATGAAGGTTGCGTCTCGCGGGCCGCTCCCCGGAGAACGCCGTGCTTCAAAGTCCCGCCACAGAGTCCGCGGCTTCCCTGCCGTCCGCCCTGCGCGGCCATACGCTGGACGTGCTCGGGCTGACGGTCCGCTACGGCGCCTTCACCGCGCTGGACGCAGTCAGTCTCGCGGTTCGCCCTGGGGAAATCCTGGCGCTGCTCGGTCCCTCCGGCTGCGGCAAGACCACGCTGCTGCGGACCGTCGCCGGCTTCACCCACCAGGCCGAGGGCCAGGTGCTGATCGATGGCGCCAGCATCGACGACCTGCCGCCCAATCGCCGGCAGGTCGGCATCGTCTTCCAGAATTACGCCCTGTTCCCGCACATGAGCGTCGCCGAGAACGTCGCCTATGGCCTGCAGGCCCGGCGCACGCCCAAGGCCCGCATCGCTGCCCGCGTGGCGGAGCTGCTGGAGATGGTGCAGCTCGGCGCCCAGCGCGACCGCGCGCCGCGGCAGCTCTCGGGCGGCCAGCAGCAGCGGGTGGCGCTGGCGCGGGCGCTGGCGATCGAGCCGAGCATCCTGCTGCTGGATGAGCCCTTCGCCGCGCTCGACCGCTCGCTCCGGCTCGACATGCAGATCGAGATCAAGCGGCTGCAGCGCCAGCTCGGCCTCACCGCCATCCTGGTGACGCATGACCAGGACGAGGCGATGAGCGTCGCCGACCGGATCGCGGTGATGCGCGGCGGCCGGATCGAGCAGCTCGGCACGCCGGTCGAGGTCTATGACCAGCCGCGCACGTTGTTTGTCTCGGGCTTCATCGGCAGCACCAACCGGCTGCCCTGCCTGCTGCTGGCGGTGGAGGATGGCATGGCCCGGCTCCGCCTGCCGGACGGCACGCATCTCTCGGTCCCGGTGGCCGAGGCGCCGCCGCCCGGCCCGGCGCTGCTGGCGGTGCGGCCGGAACAGCTGATGCTGCACGACGAGGCCGCGCCGGACCGCTTCCCAGTGGAGCTCGCCCTGGCCCTGCCGCTGGGCGGGCAGACCATCCGCGAGGCGACCACCCAGGGCGGCATCCCGCTGCGCCTGACCGAGCCCCGGCTGGGAAGCATCCGCGACCGCGGCGCCCGCGCCTTCTGCGGCCTGGTGCCGGGCGCCCGTCCCGCCGTCTTTCCCCGATCCGAAGCCGAGGAGGAATAACCATGTCCCTGAAGATCACCCGCCGCACCGCGCTGCTGGCCGGCCTCGCCGCGCCGTCCTTGGCACGGGCCCAGCGCGCCAGCAGCGTTACCACAGCGATCTATCCCGGTGCCTGGGAGGATGCCTTCCGCGACCTCGTCGCCCCGCCGCTGAAGCGCCAGCACAACATCGAGCTGGAGATGCAGGGGCTCTTCGCCGTCGACCAGATCGCCAAATTCGCCGCCAGCCGCGGCGCCCCGCCTTTCGACTGCTTCGTGCTGGACCCGGGGCCGCGCATCACCGCCATAGACCGCGGCATGTTCGAGAAATTTGACGTCTCGAAGCTGACCAACAAGGCCCGGCTGCCGAGCATGCTGGTGGATGACTGGGGCGTCGGCTGCAATGCCCAGGTCGTCGGCATCGCCTACAACCCGAAGAAGCTGCCGAAGCCGACCGGCTATGGCGATCTGCTGAAGGACCCCTGGGTCTCCCGCCTCGGCATCACCGGCTTCGGCACCACCTTCGGCACCGTCAGCCTGATCGAGATGGCCAAGGTCTTCGGCGGCTCGGAGACGAATATCGAACCCGCCCTGGTCGAGCTGAAGAAGGCGCTGCCGAAGATCGCGGCGGTGAGCTCCCCGGCGGCGCTGCCCGGGCTGTTCCAGCAGGGCCAGTGCGATGTCATCTATACCAATACTCAGACCGTCACGACCCTGAAGGACCGCGGCGTCGACATCGAATTCGCGGTACCCTCCACCGGCGCCACCGCCTTCTTCACCACGCTGCATATCGCCAAGGGCTGCGACAACATCGAGAATGCCTACAAGTACATCGATATCGTCGTGGGCCGTGCGGTGCAGGATGCGCTGCAGAAGGCGCCCTACAATTTCGTGCCGGTGAACACCGAGGTGCCGCTCGGCGCCGGCTTGCCGATGAAGAGCCTGGCCGAGATGTCGAGCTTCAACACGCATGACTGGTCGAAGATCAACCCGCTGCGCGGCGGCTGGATCGAGCGCTTCAACCGCGAGATGGCGAAATGAGATCGACCTGGGGGCTCGCCACGCCCCTGGGCTTCGCCTATGCGGCCTTCTTCCTGGCGCCGCTGCTGATGCTCTTCGCCGTCTCCTTCTACGCGGATGACCGCATGACGGTGCTCGGCCTTGGTCAGTGGCAGCGGTTCCTCGGCGATGCCTTCCATTGGAAGGTCATCGGCAACACCGTGCTGCTCGGGCTGAAGACGGTGGCCGCGACCTTGCTGCTCGGCCTGCCGCTGGCGCTGGTCTATCGCGCCGCCTCGCCGGCCTGGCAGCGGGTGCTGCTGTTCATCGTGGTGATGCCGCTGCTGACCAGCGTGGTGGTCAGGACCTTCGCCTGGATCGTCATCCTGGGGCGGGAGGGGCTGGTCAACAAGCTGGTGCTCGGGCTGGGGCTGGCGGCCGATCCGCTGCGGCTGCTGCAGACCGAGCTTGGGCTGGTGATCTCGCTGACCCAGATCGAGATGCCGCTGCTGCTGCTGCCCTTGCTCTCGGTCATGGCGCGGGTCGATCCGAACCTGATGGATGCCAGCGCCTCGCTCGGCGCCTCGCCCTGGCGGACGCTGTTCCGGGTCATCCTGCCGCTGGCCGCACCGGGGATCGTCGCCGGCTGCCTGTTGGTCTTCGCCTCTTCCACCACCGCCTTCATCAGCCAATCCGTCATCGGCGGCGAAAGGCTGGTCTACCTGCCGGCCATGGTCTGGCAGCAGGCGATGGTGGTGGCGAATTGGCCCTTCGCGGCAACCGCGGCGATCGCCCTGCTGGTCTCCGTCTCGGCGGTCATCGCGGTCATCGCCTATGCCGGCCGCATCGCGGGGGGGCGCATCCATGGCTAGGCGCCGCACCGCGGGCGAGATCGCCTATGTCGGGACCATCGGCACCCTGGCGGCGCTGGCGCTGTTGATTCTGATCGGACCGATCCTGGTGGTGCTCGCCACCTCCTTCACCGACAGCCGCTCCATCCGCTTCCCGCCCACCGGCTTCTCCCTGCGGTGGTACGAGCTGCTGCTGGACGAGGTGCGGTCGCGGCAGATCCATCGCGCCGTGGGCAATACCCTGACCGTCGCCGTCTGGGCGGCCGGGCTGGCGACGCTCTTCGGCACCGGCGCGGCGCTGGCCATGGCCCGCGCCGCCGGCCGGGCGGGGCGCCTGGCGGAGGCCTTCTTCATGGCTCCGCTGGTGCTGCCCGGCCTCGCCTTCGGCCTGGCCGCGCTCATGTATTTCTCCCTGCTCGGCTTCCGCCCCTCGCTGGAGATGCTGGTGGCCGGCCACCTCATCGTCGTCACCCCCTTCGTGCTGCGGACCGTCGGCGCCTCGCTGTCCCAGCTCGACCCGGCCCTGCTGGATGCCTCCCGCAGCCTCGGCGCTGGGCCGGTGATGACCTTCCGCCGGGTGGTGCTGCCGCTGATCGCGCCGGGCATCGCCGCCGGGGCCTTCCTCGCCTTCATGGCCTCGGTCGACAATGTGCCGGTCTCCCTCTTCCTCTCCTCGGCGCGGACGGACATGCTGCCGATCCGGATGTGGGGCATGATGGAATCCACGCTCGACGTCCGGGTTGCCGCCGTCTCCGGCACCCTCATCCTGGCGGTCTTCGTCCTGATGCTGGTGATGGAGCGGTTCACCGGCCTGACGCGCCGCATGCGGGGATAGACATGTTTCTGAAAGCCGAGCCGCTCACCTCCGCGGCGTTCCTAAACTTCGGCGAGGTTATCGAATGCCCCGCCATCCCCGGGCGCACCTATTTCGAGGATGCGCTGGCCAGCCTCCGCCCCGGCGCCCGGCCCAGCATCTCGCTCACGGTGAAGCACGCCGTGGCGGAAATGCCGCTGAAGTCGACGACGATGGAGCGGCACGAATTCTCCTCCCAGTCCTTCATCCCGCAGGAAGCCGGGCGCTGGCTGGTCATCGTCGCGCCGCACGACGCCGCCGGCGGGCCCGACATGGCCCGCGCCCGCGCCTTCCTCGCCAGGCCGATGCAGGGCGTCACCTTCGGCGCCAATGTCTGGCACCACCCCTTCACCATCCTCGACGGCCCCGCCCGCTTCGTCATCGTCATGTGGCGGGATGGCACCAAGACCGACGAGGAATTCGTCACGGTGCCCGAATTCAGCGTGGAGCTGCCCTGATGCCTTATGAAGTGAAACGCGACTTCATCGGCTACGGCGCCAACCCGCCCGACCCGCAGTGGCCGGGTGGCGCCAAGCTCGCGGTCAACTTCGTCATCAACTACGAGGAAGGCTCAGAGCCCTCGATCGAGTTGGGCGATGGCTATACCGAAAATGGCCTGACCGAATCGCATGGGTTGAACCAGCTCAAGTCCGGCCGCGACCTGGCGGCAGAGGGCATGTTCGAATACGGCAGCCGCGTCGGCTTCTGGCGGCTGACCCGGCTGTTCCAGGAACGCGGCCTGCCGCTGACCATCTTCGGCTGCGCCATGGCGCTGGAACGCAACCCGGAGGCCGCGGCGGCCATCCGCGCCGCCGGCTATGACGTCTGCTCCCACGGCTGGCGTTGGGTGAAGCATTTCGAGCTGTCGGAGGCGGAGGAACGTGACCATATCGCCCGCGCCGTCGCCAGTATCGAGAAGACCATCGGCCACAAGCCGGAGGGCTGGTACTGCCGCTACGGACCCAGCGAGAATACCCGCCGCCTGGTGATGGAACACGGCGGCTTCCTCTACGACAGCGACTACTACGGCGAGGAGCTGCCCTTCTGGCTGACGGTGGATGGCAAGCCGCAGCTCGTCGTGCCCTATTCCATCACCAACAACGACGGCAAATATGCCGGCTGGATGGGTACCAGCGACCAGTGGTTCAGCTACATCCGTGATGCCTTCGACATGCTCCTTGCGGAGGGCAGGGCGGGACGGCCGAAGATGATGTCGGTCGGGCTGCACCAGCGGCTGATCGGCCACCCTGCGCGCGCCGTCGGGTTGCAGCGGGTGCTGGACCACATGCTGCAGCAGCAGGATGTCTGGATCACCCGCCGGGTCGATATCGCCCGCCATTGGGTGGCGACCCATCCCTATCCTGGCAAGGGCCTCAACGAGTGACGCGGGAAAGCTACCGGGTCGCCCTCGGGCCACAGCAGTACCGGGTCGAGCGCCCCTGGGGCGACCTGCCGCTGGACGGGCCCGGCCGCATCAGCGACGTCGCCTGCGATGCCGCCGGTCGGGTCTATGTGCAGTTCCGGGTGGACCCCTATACCGACCCCGAAGCCCCGGCGATCGTCGTGCTTTCGCCGGAGGGCAAGCGCCTAGCCGCCTGGGGCGGCGGCGTGGTCATGGATGGGCACATGGCCACCGTCCATCCCGATGGCCGCGTCTTCGTCGTCGACCGCGATGCGCATGAGGTCATCATCTTCTCGGCCGCGGGCGAACGGATCGGCGGCCTCGGCAAGCGACATGGGTCGGGTGAGCCCTTCAACGCGCCCTGCGACATCGCCTTCGCGCCGGATGGCACGATGTTCGTCGCCGATGGCTATGCCAATGCCAAGGTCCATCGCTTCGCCGCGGATGGCGTCTATCTCGGCGCCTGGGGTCGGCCCGGCAACCGGGCGGGTGAGTTCATCACACCGCATTCGGTCTGGGTGCTGCCGGATCGCCGGGTGCTGGTGGCAGACCGCGACAACAGCCGGATGCAGGTCTTCACCCCCGAGGGTACCCATCTCCAGGACATCCGCGACGTGCATAAGCCGATGGACGTCCACGGCGGGCCGGATGGCAGCTTCTACGTCACCGACCAGGTACCGCGGCTCAGTCACTTCGATGCCGAAGGACGGCTGATCGGCCGCTGCCGGCCGGTTCTGAACGGCGCCCATGGCATGTGGCGGGACCCGGCCAGCGGGGTGATCTATCAGAGCGAGCAGAATCCCAACCGCATCACCCGGCTGGTACCGCTGTGACGCTCAGGCCGTATCCCTCGACTGCCGCAACGAATTCAGCAACAGGCGGGGAGGCGGCGCAAGCTTCCAGAAACTCCCCATCACCGCATCGAAAGACACCGGCGTGAAACGGTTGAAGCCATTGCCCGAAGACGGGGTCATTTCACCGAAGTAGACCTGATCGCCGACGACGTAGAGGTCCACCCGGACAAAATCGATCGTGCCGGCAAGCGTTTCCGCCACTTCGATCACCTCCGCCAGTTGCGGGGGTGGCGACAGGGTGCCGGTATAGGTCGGAACCGAGAGTTCGACCTGCTGTTCCTGCCAGTCACGGTCGTAGATCTTCCGGCGGTGCTGGCCGAAGCGGGCGACATCGACCTGGATGATTTCCACCCGGCCATGGAAGACATAGAGCTTGTAGTCCTCGGGCGCCTCGCCACAACCATTGTCGAGAAATTCCTCGATCATGATCCGGGGCGGGATGTTCCGGTACACGGCTTCAAGGTTGATGTCGTAGTAATTCAGGCTCAGCCACTCCCGGCACTCGGCAATCACCGCATCCCGGTTGAGAGTGGATTTGTCCTTCACGATCCGCAGCCAGCCGCTGCCGTGGGATGCCTTGATGACGAAGCGATCGGGTAACTGGTCGAAGGGAATATCGCTCGGCTCGGCGGTGACATGCAGCAGGGCCGGTAGCAGACGGTCGTAGCCCGGCTTTACTGCGGCGACCCAGTCCCGGACCGCCAGCTTGTCCACCCAGGTATTGAAGATGGGCCTGTGGTCGAAGAACTTCCGGGCATTGACCTTCTCATTGAAGGTACGGGGCGCTATGACGTTAGGAAGAGAGCCGAAAGTATAAAAATACTTCTTCACAGTTCGAATCGGCGAAACAATCCGCTGTGGCATCCGGTAGAAAAACGGTCGAATTGCCGCAGCGAACTTCGTCCTGATCGACGAGTGAAGATCGCGCAAACGAGAGATTTTACTGTCGGTCTGCATAACGGAACGGCCATGATTCGATTATGCGGAGTCCATAGCGGGTTCCGAATTCGAAGAGAATGGCTTGTAACAAGAAAATCGCCCAATATTACAATTCTTGTGTTGCAGTATTCAGCTATTGATAGTTTTTTCTGTCACGAATCGCAGATCGGTGATGCCTGCCCAATTGTCTGCTTATCGCAGACAGGTGGTACAAAGCAGGTAGCCGGAAGGGCCGAACCGGCTTCGCCTAACGCGCGGAAGCGGAAGCTTCGGATCGCGTTGCGCCCACACGGGCGGCCAGGGCGGCGGCCATGAACTCATCCAGATCGCCATCGAGCACGGCTGCCGGATTGCCTTTCTCCAGGCCGGTACGAAGATCCTTCACCAGCTGGTAAGGCTGCAGCACGTAGTTGCGGATCTGGTGGCCCCAGCCGATGTCGGTCTTGCCGGCCTCGATCCCGGCGCTCACCGCCTCGCGCTTGCTCAGCTCGAGCTCGTAGAGCCGCGCCTTCAGCATGTTCATGGCGATGGCGCGGTTCTTGTGCTGGCTGCGGTCCTGGGTGGAAGCCGCCACGATACCGGTCGGGATATGGGTGAAGCGGACACCCGATTCCGTCTTGTTCACGTGCTGACCGCCGGCGCCGGAGGCGCGGAAGGTATCGGTCCGCAGGTCGGCCGGGTTGATCTCGATCTCAATCTTGTCGTCCACTACCGGATAGACATAGACGCTGGCGAAGCTGGTCTGCCGCTTGTCGTTGCCACCGAAGGGGCTGATGCGGACCAGCCGGTGCACGCCCGTCTCAGTCTTCATCCAGCCGTAGGCAGCGGGGCCGGTCACCTGCAGGGTGGCGGACTTGATCCCCGCCTCCTCCCCGTCGGACTGTTCGGTCAGCGCCACCTTGTAGCCATGCTGTTCAGCCCAGCGCTGGTACATGCGCAGCAGCATCTCGGCCCAGTCCTGCGCCTCGGTCCCGCCGACGCCGGCATTCACCTCGACATAGGCATCGTTCTGGTCGGCTTCGCCAGACAGCAGGCTCTCGATCTCGCGGCGCTTGGACTCGATGGCCAGGGCCTTGAGGTCGGCAACCGCGGCATCGGCGGTATCGGCATCGCCCTCGGCTTCCGCCAGCTCGACCAATTCCAGGGCATCGCGCACGGATTGCTCGAGGCGCAGCACGCCCTCGGTCTGGTCGGCCAGGCGGGAGCGTTCCCGCATGAGCTTGTTCGCCAGATCGGCGTTGTTCCAAAGGCCGGGGTCTTCGGCCTTGGCGTTCAGCTCATCGAGACGGCGTAGGGCAGCATCCCAGTCAAAGATGCCTCCTCAGCAGGGACACCGAAGCGGTGATCTGCTCATTCAGGGTTTCGGCATCTGCGCGCATGCCTGGGCCAATAAGCCATGCGGCAGCGGGAGGCAAGACTTTGGCTCAGTCAGGTACGGGCCAGCGCCGCCAGCCCGACCATCGCCGCGTCCGGCCGCATGATGAGCCAGGCCGGGATCGGCGCCAGCCAGTCACGGAACCGGCCCTTGGCCTCGAACCGTTCGCGGAAGGCGGAGGCGGCGAGGAACTCCGGAAAGCGTGGGCAGATGCCGCCGCCGACGAAGACCCCGCCACGGGCGCCGTACAGCAGCGCCAGGTCGCCGGCGAAGCTGCCCAGCAGGGCGCAGAACATCGCCAGCACCTCGGTGCAGCGCGGGTCGCTGCCGTCCAGGGCGCGGGCGGTGATCTCGGCCGCCGGCAGTGCCGGGATTTCCAGGCCATCCACCGCGGCCAGCCCGGCATGGAGGTTCTCAAGACCTTGCCCTGAGATCATTCGCTCAGCCGAGACATGGCCATGCCGCCCGCGCAGCCATTCGATCACGGCCGCTTCCCGGACGGAATGGGCGGCCAAGCTGGCATGACCGCCTTCCGTCACCAGAACCCGGCCCGGGGGCAGAAAGGCGCCGACGCCAAGCCCGGTGCCCGGGCCAAGCACCGCCAGCGGGGCCTCCGCATCCGCCGCCTTGCCGCCGAGCGGCAGCAGGTCGGCGCCGGCCAACTGCGGCAGGGACCAGGACAAGGCGGCAAAGTCGTTCACCACGCGAACCGAGTCGATGCCCAGCCCATCCGAGAGCGCTGCGCCGTCCACCAGCCAGCCGCGATTGGTCAGGCGAACCGTGTTCCGCTCCACCGGGCCGGCGACGGCCAGGATCGCCGCCTCGGGCGGCGGCGCATCACCGAGGTAATCGGCGATGGCAGTGGCAATATCGGGAAACTTGTCCAGCCGGACGCTTTCCGGTGGGGAATGGCCGGTGCCCTCAACCCCAGGAAGGGTGAGTGCGAAGCGGGCATTGGTGCCGCCGATATCAGCAAGAAGTGTGGTCATCCGCCGCAATCTGGCGATGTCCCCGCCCTGACGCCAGCACCGGCGGCGAAATTTCAGCCTCTCAGTGGCGTTTGCAGGAGAGGAATTCGCCGTTAATCGGTTGCCGAACTGCCTGCCGGTCGCCCAACCCTCCGTGGAAAGGCGGCAGCTACTCCAGCCGGATACCGGCCCGCTTCACCACGTCGCCCCATTTCTGGAACTCGGCGGCAATATGGTCGCGATAGGCCTCCGCCGTGCCGGGGATGGGCGTGGCGCCTAGCTCGCCCAGCCGCCGTATCGCGGTTGGCGTCGCCAGCATCTTCGCCAAGGCGGCATTGGCGGTGCCGATGACATCGCCCGGCGTGCCCTTCGGCGCCAGCAGGCCGAACCAGGCCGTCACCTCGTAGCCCGGCAGGCTCTCGGCGATGGCCGGGATCTCCGGCGCGCCGGACCAGCGCGCCTTGCTGGTGACCCCCGCCGCGACCAGCGCCCCGCTGCGGATATGCGGCAGGATGGAGGGCAGGTTGTCCACGCCCCAGGCGATCCGCCCCGGCAACAGGTCACCCAGCATCGGCGCGCTGCCGCGATAGGTGACATGCTCGCCCTCGATCCCGGCCTGCAGCCGGAAGAGCTCGGCCGAGAGATGCGTGCTGCCGCCAATGCTGGTTTCGCCATAGGCCAGCCGCGAGGCTTTCGAGGCGGCGATCAGCTCCGGCACCGTGCGGATGCCCAGTGAGGGATGCACCGCCAGCAGGTTCGGCACCTCCGCCACCAGCGAGATCGGGGCGAAATCCGCGATCCCGTCGTAGCCGGGGTTCGGGTAGAGATGCGCGTTGATCGCCTGCGTCCCGGGCGAGCCCATCAGCAGGGTATAGCCATCCGGCATGGCGCGGGCGACCGCGGCCGCGCCGATATTGCCGCCGGCGCCGGAGCGATTCTCGACGATGAAGCTCTGCCCCGTCGCCTCGGTCAGCCAGGCGGCGGTGAGGCGGCCGAGGATGTCCACCGTCCCGCCCGGCGGGAAGGGCACCACGATGCGGACCGGCCGCACTGGCCAGGTCTCGGCAAGGGCGGCGCGAGCGAAGGTTGCGGCGGCGAGGCCGGCCAGGATGCCACGACGGATCATGCGATCGGCTCCAAGCGGGTCAGGCCGGCCCGCAGCGCATCCGGGATCGGGATCGGGCGGCGGGTGGCGTGGTCCATCACCACCATGATGGACCGGGCGCTGGCGAAGCAGGTCTCGCCCGAATAGAGGCCCTGTTCCAGGGTGAAGCTGCTGCTGCCGATGCGCGCCACCGCCGTGCCGATGCGGACCCGGCCGGGGTAGTGGAGCTCCCGCAGGTAGTCGATCTCGACCCGGGCGACCGCCATGGCGACGGTGCGGCCGGGCGGCGGGCCGGCGATCTCGTGCAGGACCTCCGCCCGCCCGGCTTCGCAGAAAGCCCCGATGGCGCCATTGTTGATATGGCCGTTCATATCGGTATCGGCGATGCGCAGCTTCTCCTCCGTCCAGAAGGGGAAGCGGGCGGGCAGCGGGGCCGGTTGCGGCATCGGGGGCGGGGCCTACTTCTTCTCGGCCTCGTAGCGCGCCTTGTTCTCGGCATTCGGCGGATAGAGGCCGGGCAGCGCCTCGCCGGCTTCCACCTTCGTCATGATCCAGGCCTCGAGCTTCTCCTGCTCGACGCTCTCCGCGGTCACCGCCTCGACCAGGGCGGCGGGGATCAGCACCGCGCCATCGTCATCCACCACCACGACATCGCCCGGGAAGACCGCGACGCCGCCGCAGCCGATCGGCTCCTGCCAGGACACGAAGGTCAGGCTGGCGACGGAGGGCGGGGCCGCGCCGCCGGCGCACCAGACCGGCAGGCCGGTGCCGTTCACGCCGGCGACGTCGCGCACCGCGCCATCCGTCACCAGCGCGGTCACGCCGCGCTTGGCCAGCCGGGCGCAGAGGATGTCGCCGAAGATGCCGGCATCGGTCAGGCCCATGGCATCGGCCACGGCGATGCAGCCCTCGGGCATCGCCTCGATCGCCGCGCGGGTGGAGATGGGGGAGGACCAGGAGGCCGGGGTCGCCAGGTCCTCGCGCGCCGGGACGAAGCGCAGGGTGAAGGCCTCGCCGACCAGGCGCTTGCCGCGGGCGGCCGGGGTGAAGGGCTGCGGCCCGCGCATCCAGACGTTGCGCAGCCCCTTCTTCAGCAGCACCGTGGTCAAGGTGGCGGTGGTGATCGTCTCGAGCTTCGCCTTGGTGGCGGGGTCCAGGGCCATGGCCTGCGTCCTTGTACTGATGAGACGGGATTAGCCCCCCGTTGGTCGGCCGACCAGGGGGGGCAGCGCATAGCGGGCCACCAGCGACGCCAGCGCCGGCGGCGTGGCGGATTTATCCGCTCCGGCCCAGTGGACCGAGACCACCCGCGCCCCATGCCGCAGCAACCGGCCATCCGGCTCGGCCGTGATCGCGGGGTCGAGGTAGAATCCCTCCCCGGTGAAGCCGGGCGCGGCCGCCTGCAGCGGCAGCAGCCGCAGCCCGGCGAGGTGGCAGGCGAGGTTCATCAGCGGCTGGTCGAAGCCGCTGGTGGCGCGCACCCGGCGGTACAGCGCGGCCTCGGCCCGGATCAGGCCCATGACGGTCGTGCTGCCGAAGCCTGGGCGGAGAACGGCATAGTTACCCGCGGAGAACAGCGGCGCGCCGGGGAAGCGATCGGCCATCTCGGCCCGTGCCTCGGCGGCATAGACCCAGTCCGAGCTGGTCGCCCAATAGACTAGGTCGGCCTCGGCCCTGGCCAGCAGCGCCGCCACCTCGCCCAGCGGCGCGGTCACCAGCATGTCGCAATCGAGGTAGATATAGGGCGCGCCGGGCGCATCCAGCGCCGCCAGCTTGCGCAGGTTGCGGCGGCGCGGCTGGCTGGCGGGGAAGCATTCGTCGGCGAAGGCATCGATGGCGGCGAAATCGGCCTCCACCATGCGGAAGCCGAATTCGGCCCGGAGGGCGGCGATCTCGCCCAACGCATCCGAATAGGGGATGCAGAAGACCTCGGCCCCCGGGGCCTGGTCGCGGAGGCTGGCGAGGAAGCTGCGGGCCCAGCCGGCATAGGGGTCGTCGGCCATGAAGACGATGGGCATACGCGGCGTCTCAGCCACGCGCCAGCGCCTCCAGCGCCGCCGCCACGATCGCCTCGGGCGGCGGGGCGACCGAGAGGATGATCGCCCGCTCCTCCGGCCCCGGCGCCTCAAGCGTGGCGAATTGGCTGGCCATCAGGCTGGGCGGCATGAAGTGGTCGGGCCGGGCTGCCTGGCGGGCGCCGATCAGCGCCGCATCACCGGCCAGGTGCAGCAGCCGTACCTGGGGCCGGGCGGCACGCAGCCGGTCTCGGTAGACCCGCTTCAGCGCCGAGCAGGTGACCACCCCGCCAGTGGATCGGGCATCCATCCAGGCGCCGATGGCCTCCAGCCAGGGCCAGCGGTCCGCATCCACCAGCGGCTGGCCGGCGCTCATCTTCGCCACGTTGGCGGGCGGGTGGAAATCGTCGGCATCGGCGAAGGGCACCCCCAGCCGTGCCGCCAGCAGGGTGCCGATGGTGCTCTTCCCGGCTCCCGAGACGCCCATCACCAGGACCAGATGGCTCATTCCGCGGCGGGGTCCTTCGGCGGCTCCAGATGTCCGCCGAAGCCCTTGCGCTGGGCCGAGAGCACCTTGCCGCTGAAGCGGTCCTCGTCCCGGCTGGCGAAGCGGGCAAACAGCGCGGCCGAGAGCACCGGGGCGGAGACCGCGGTCTCCACCGCCGCCTGCACCGTCCAGCGCCCCTCGCCGCTGTCCGAGACATGGCCGGAGAAGCTCTCCAGCTTCGGGTCCTGCGCCAGCGCCTGGGCGGTGAGGTCGAGCAGCCAGGAGGCGACGACGCTGCCGCGGCGCCAGGATTCGGTGATGTCCGGCAGGTTGAGGCTCAGCCGGTGCTCCGCCGGCAGGGCGGGGCTGTCGGCATGGTGGAGGATGTCGAGGCCTTCGGCGAAGGCCTGCATCATGCCGTATTCGATCCCGTTGTGGATCATCTTGGTGAAATGCCCGGCGCCGTTCGGCCCGGCATGGACATAGCCCTGCTCCGCGCGGGGATCGCCGCGATAGCCCGGCGTCGGGGCGGCAGCGGCCTTGCCCGGCACCAGCGCGGCGAAGATCGGGTCCAGCCGGCGGACCACCGCATCCTCCCCGCCGATCATCAGCGCATAGCCGCGCTCCAGCCCCCAGACACCGCCGGAGGTGCCGATATCGAGGAAATGCAGCCCCTTCTCCCGCAGCATGGCGCCGCGGCGGACGCTGTCCTTCCACATGGAATTGCCGCCGTCGATCAGCACGTCGCCGGGCGAGAGCATCGCGGCGAGCGTCATCAGCGCCTGCTCGGTCGGGTCGCCATTGGGCAGCATGACCCAGATCGCCCGCGGCGCCTCAAGGGCCGCGACCATCGCCGGCAGGTCGGCCACCGCCTGCGCACCCTCCGCGGCGAGGGCGGCGCCGGGTGCCGGGTCGCGGTCGAAGGCCACGCAGTGGTGCCCCGCCCGCAGCAGCCGCCGCACGATATTGCCGCCCATGCGACCGAGCCCGACCATCCCAAGTTGCATCGCTCGCGTTCCCCTGAGTTTTCTCTAACGAATAGAAATGGATAAGGGTCTTGGGGAGAAACCTTCTCCCCCAATTTCCCTACCCGAACCGCGCCAAGGTGAACTCCGCCGCCACCCTCTCCCGCCCCAGCACCGCATCCGCCGTCATCCGCCCGGCGATCGGCGCCAGGGTATAGCCATTGCTGGTCACCGCATGGAACAGCCCCGGCACCCCGGGTGTCTCGCCCAGCAGCGGCGCCCGGTCCACCTCCACCGCCAGCCCGGTCCAGGCGCGGATCGCCTGCATCCCGGCCAGGGCCGGGAGCACCCGTCCGGCCACCCAGAGATTGCCCTCGATCGACCGCCGCAGGTTGCGCGGTGACCCCTTGGCATCCAGCGTTCCCGGCCAGCCGCCGCCGACCAGTACATGGCCGCCATCGCCCTGCTTCAGCGACAGGTGCCGCCCGGCATGGGCCACCAGATGCCGCATGGTGGGCGCCGCCCCCTCGGTGGCGATCACCTGCTGGACCGAGCCCACCACCGGCAGAGTCACGCCAAGCATGGCGCCGATCCGCCCGGCGAAGGCCCCGGCGCAATTCACCACGCGCCCGGCCCGGATCGGGCCGCCGGCGGTGGTGACCCGGAAACCGCCCGCCTCCCGCGCCATGGCCTGGACCTCCACCCCCTCCCGCAGCCGCGCCCCGGCCTGCACCGCCAGCCGGCGCAAGGTCGCGGTGCCGCGCAGCGGGTCGATCTGGCCTTCCCCCGGGGCGAAGCCGGCGCCGATGAAATGCGGGCCGAGATAGGGCGCCAGGCTGCGCAGCTCATTGGCGCCGAGCACATGGCTCTCGATCCCCCGCGCCCGCTCCACCGCCACCTTGGCCCGCAGCCAGGCGAATTGCGCCTCGGTCTCGGCCAGCATGAGGCCGCCCTCGGTGCGGATGCCGAGCGACTCGCCGCCCGCCGCGGCGATCTCCCGCCACAGCGCGATGCTGCGCGGCCCCAGCGGCAGCCGGTCCAGCGAGGGGCCGGTCCGCTGCTCCCCGTCGAAGTCGTAGGTCAGCAATTGCACGTGCAGGCTGCCGGCATTGGCGGTGCTGGCGGCCATGCCGGCCTCGCCGCGTTCCACCAGCAGCACGTCGGCGCCGTCCTGCGCCAGGTAGTAGGCGGTCGAGAGGCCGAGCGCCCCGCCGCCGATGACTAGCACGTCGCAGCGCTCGTCCAGCGGCGCGGCGGGCCGGGCGCTCCAGCGGTTGTACTCGGGCAGGGGGATGAGCGGCCAGTCGCCGTGCTCCTCCAGCTCCCGCATCAGGGCGGCGACCGGCACCGGCTTCACCGGGGCGCGGGGCGCAGCGAAGCCTGCCTCCTCCGCCACGCCGCAGAGCCGGGCGACGGTCGCGCCGCACAGCCGCCCCTGGCAGCGGCCCATGCCGGCGCGGGTCGCCTTCTTCAAGCTCGCCAGGCTCCGCACGCCGCGCGCCTGCTCGCGCCGCAGGGCACCGGCGGTCACCTCCTCGCAGCGGCAGACGATGGTGTCGTCGGCGATGGCGCCGGCATCGAAGGGCGGCGCGGCGAACAGCCGCCAGAGCCCGTCCTGGAAGGCCAGCGCCCGGCGCAGCTCGGCCCGGGCCGGCGCGGCCTCGGCGGCGGCGAAGCCGAGGTCGGCGGCGGCGGCGAGGCCGGCGAGCCGGCCGCGGGCCAGGGCGATCCGCGCCCCCCCGATCGCCGCCCCATCGCCGGTGGCGAAGACCGTCTCCAGGCTGGTGCGGCCATCCTCGGCCGCGACGGTCTCCAGCCGGCCGAGGCCGCCATCGACGAAGCGATGCTCGGCCCCCAGCGCCCGGGCCAGCCCGGTTTCCGGCTGGAAGCCCATGTTCAGGGCGCAGGCATCGGCGACGAGGCGCCGTTCCCCGGCCGGGGTCGCCAGCCGCAGCGCGGCGAAGCGCCCCTCGCCCTCGCAGGCGAGGATGCGGGCGCCCCAGATCACCGGCACCCCGGCGCGGCGGAGCTGGCGCAGGTAGCGGAGGCCGTCCCAGGCCAGATCCGGGGAGGCGCGGAGGATGCCCACGGCATCGCGCCACTGGCCGAGCCCGGGCCGCGCCGCCGCCTCGGCCACCGCCACCACGCGCACCCCTCCGGCCAGCAATTCGCAAGCGAGCTGCAGGTTCAGCGGGCCGTTGCCGGCGATGACCACGCTCTCGCCCGGCGAGACCCGGTTGGCCCGGGCCAGGGTCTGCATCGCCCCCGTCGTCATCACTCCGGGCAGGGTCCAGCCCGGCACCGGCACCGGGCGCTCATGCGCGCCGGGGGCGAGGATCAGCCGCCGCGGCCGGAAGGTGACGGCCGTCTCGCCCAGCAGCGCGCCGATCTCATTCGGGGCGAAGCCGCCCCAGACCGTGGCGCCGCCGATGATCTCGGCACTGGCGGCCAGGGTCGCGGCCCGCAGCGTATCGCCGTGGCGGAACTGCGCGTCGGGCGCGGCATGCGCATGGCTGGCGGCGAGCGGCTTCAGGTACTGCCCACCGGCCTCGCCCCGCTCGTCCAGCACGACCACATGGGCCCCGGCTTCGGCCGCGGCACGGGCGGCCGACAGGCCGGCGGGACCGGCCCCCACCACCAGAACGTCGCAGGCGCGCTCCGGGATCTCGGCGGGCTGCGGCGTCAGCGGCGCGGGGCTGGCCGGCGGGGCGCTGCAGGCCTCCATGCCGTCCCGCACCTTGGTCAGGCAGGCGCGCTGGCCCGCCTTGCCATCCACCGTCACCAGGCAATCGAAGCAGGCACCCATGCCGCAGAACAGGCCGCGCGGCGCGCCACCCGCGGTCTGCCGATAGGCGAGGATGCCGGCGGCGGAGAGCGTCGCCGCCAGGGTCTCGCCCGGCAGGGCCTCCAGCGACTGGCCATCGAAGCGGATGCGGATGGGGGCGGCGGCAGGGCGGATATCGGGATGGGTCAGACGCATGCGCTTGCCGGTATCCGCCGCTTGGGGTTCAACTTGGCCGTATCATCGCACGCATCACCGAAGGGGCAAGCGACGTGGCCGAGCCGTTCCGCGGAACCTATACCGTCCTCATCACCCCCTTCACCGCCGATGGCGCCGCGGTGGACCTGAAGGCGCTGGAACGGCTGGTCGAGTTCCAGATCGCCGAGGGCATCCAGGGCCTCATCCCGCTCGGCTCCACCGGGGAGTTCCTGTCGGTCAGCCGCGAGGAACGCACCGCCATCACCGAGACGGTCGTGAAAACCGCTGCCGGCCGCGTCCCAGTGCTGATGGGCACCGGCGCCGAGGACACGCGGGAGGTGGTGGCGCTGTCGAAGGAAGCCGAGGCGCTGGGCGCCGACGGCGTCATGATCATCCCGCCCTACTACTCGGTGCCGACCGAGGACGAGCTCTTCCACCACTACAAGACCGTGGCCGAGGCCATCGGCATCCCCATCATGGTCTACAACAACCCGGCGACCGCCAACGTCGACCTGCTGCCAGCGACGCTCGCCCGGCTCTCCACCATCTCCAACTGCCGCTACGTCAAGGAGAGCACGCTGGAGGTGACCCGGGTGCGGGACATCGTCGCGCTCTGCGGCGACCGGATGGAGGTCTTCGCGGGTGTCCTCGGCTACGAAAGCGCCTGGCTCGGCGCCATCGGCTGGGTCGCGGTCTGCAGCAACGTGGTGCCGAAGCTCTCGGCGGAGATGTTCGCCGCCGCCGCCTTCGAGGCGAACCGGGAGAAATCCCTCGCGCTCTACCGCCGCCTCGCCCCGCTGCTGCCCTGGGTCGGCGGGCCGCGCTACGTCTCCGGCACCAAGGCCGCCTTCCGGCTGATGGGCATGGACATGGGCGCCCCGCGCCCGCCGCGGCTGCCGCTGCCGGAGCGCGACGTTCCGGCCCTGGCGCAGGTCTTGCAGGGGATGGGCGCGATCACCGCCGCCCGTGCCGCGGCCGAATAGGGGAAACCGACGACCATGTTCCGCCGCCTGCTGCTCGGTGCCGTCCTCGCGGCCGCCGCCGTCCCGGCCTTGGCCCAGACCTGCACCCCGAAGGTGCCGGACAGCGAGCTCGCCAAGCCCCGCACCCTGGTGCTCTCGACCAACCCGACTTTGCCTCCCATGCAGTTCGTCAATGCCCAGGGCCAGCTCGTCGGCATGCGGGTCGAGCTCGGCGCCGAGATCGCCAAGCGCCTCTGCCTCACGGTCGAGAATGTCCGCATCGAATTCGCCGCCATGATCCCCGGCCTCGCCGCCCGCCGCTGGGACATGATCAATACCGGCATGTTCTACACCGAGGACCGCGCCAAGCTGATGTACCTGGTCCGCTACGAGGAACAGGCGATCAGCATCAGCGTGCCGCGCGGCAACCCGCGCAACATCCGCCGGCTGGAGGACCTCGCCGGGCTGACCGTCGGCGTCGAGCAGGGCGGCTTCGAGTTCCGTCGCACCCAGGACATCGCCACCGAGCTGACCTCGAAGTCCCTGCGTCCCATCACCATCCGCCCCTTCGACAATTTCGCCGTGTCCTTCCAGTCGCTCCGCGTCGGCCAGCTCGATGCCGCCGTCTCCATCGACAGCACGGCCAAGGAATACGACGACCGCGGCGACTTCACCCGCGCCATCTCCGGCCTCTTCGGCACGCCGATCAACTTCGGCTTCCGCAGCAAGGTGCTGGCCCAGGCGGTGGCGACGGTGCTGACCGAGATGCGCGCCGACGGCTCGCTGAAGTCGATGCTCGACCGCTTCGGGGTCAAGGAATTCGAAGGCCCCTTCGAGGTGGTCGGACCCAACTAGGGTGACGATCTGGCGCTGGGACGGCTTCTTCGACTACCTCTTCAACGCCTACCTGCTCGAGGGCGCGGCGATCTCCGTCGCGCTCACCCTCGGCGCCCTGGTCTTCGGGCTGCTGATCGGCGTCGGCATCGCCATGATGCGGCTGGCGCCCAACCGGCTGCTGCGCGGCTTCGCGCTGTTTTACTGCTGGATCTTCCGCGGCACGCCGCTGCTGGTGCAACTGCTGATCATCTATACCGGCCTGCCGCTCTTCGGCATCCGCTTCTCGGTCTGGGAGGCGGCGCTGATCGGCCTGTCGCTGAACGAGGGCGCCTACCTCTCGGAGATCGTCCGCGCCGGCATCATCTCCGTCCCGAAGGGGCAGCGGGAGGCGGCGCTGGCGCTGGGCCTGCGCAAGCGCCAGGTCTTCCGCCTGGTGACTTGGCCGCAGGCGCTCCGCCTCATCATCCCGCCGCTGGGCAACAGCGTGAACGGGCTGCTGAAGACGACCTCCGTCGCCAGCGTGATCTCGGTGGACGAGCTGCTGCGGCGGACCCAGATCCTGATCCAGGAACGCTTCCTGGTGCTGGAGCTCTTCCTGGTCGCCGCGCTCTACTACCTGGCGATGACCACGCTCTGGGATTTCGTGCAGCGGCGGCTGGAAAAGCGCTACGGCCGCGGCTACGGCTCGGAAGCCGCCGACCGGCGTTAACCGCCTTCGGCCACGCGGCGGATTGCCGCCGCCGTATCGCGATCACGCGGGTCATCACTGGCGGCAAGCCCGGCCGCCGCGCCATCGCGGTCCGCGGCAGCACGGTTCTGGCTCATCTTGCGCTTGCCGGTCAGCCGCTCGATCCGCAGCACCAGGCCGACGATGCCCTTCAATTGTCCGGCCACGAAAGGCGCGGGCGCGTCCGAGACGGCCCAGGGCCGCGGCTGCGACGCCTCCTTCTCCGCGGTCAGCCGGCTGACGATGGCGTGCAGCCGCTCGCTGTCCTCGATGATCTCGACCGGCCCCTCGGCATGCACCGCCTCATAATTCCAGGTCGGCACCACCCGGTGGTGCTCGGCCTTGGCCGGGTACCAGTTGGGCGAGACATAGGCCTCCGCGCCACGGAAGATGGCGATGGCCCTGCCGGCGTCACGCAGCGCCTGCCAATGCGGATTGGCCCGGGCGACATGGCCGATCAACACATCCGCCTCGGAATCCAGCGTCAGCGGCAAATGGGTGACATCAGGCACGCCAGCGATGCCATTCGAGACGAGCAGCGCGAGACGGGCCTGACGAATCAGCCCATGGAGGATCTCCGGGCGGTCTTCCCGGAACGCAGCGGGATTGTACATGGCCACAGCATGCCGGGCCGCGGCCCCCGCTGTCCAATGCGGCCCTAGCGGACCAGGTCCGCGATCAAGGCTGGGATTTGGGGTCGATATTCGCCGCGGCGGATTCGGTCGCCGCCCGGTCGTCGTTCGGGCGGCCACCCGCACCGGCTTCTCCCTCGGTGGCAGGCTTGGCTGCGCCGCGGGACTTTTCCTCCTCGGTCCAGGGTTTCTCGCCCGTACCGGGGGTAGGCGTATCCTTGGCGACATGCGGCTTGGTTTCGGGCATTCGGGCCTCCTCCGTATCGAGCATCCAGCGCGGCCCGGCGGACGTGGTTCCCGCCTGATGTCTTATCCGCATCCTTCGCGCTGCGGCGCGATACCGCTGGGGACACGGTGACGATCCCGACGGATATGCTGGCGGGCGGGCAGGCCGTGGTGCTGCGGTTCCTCCTGCTGATTGCCTGCCCGGCGGACCGGTACCCGAAGGCACTGTCGCAATCCGGCCGGAGGTCAGCGAAGCCCGCGCCGCTTGACCGCGCCGCCCGTCATTGCCAGCCTCGGCCGAAAGCCGGGGAGGAAACCATCATGCCGGGACGTCGCGCCATGCTGGCGACGCTGGGGAATGCGCTGCTGGCCGGCCGGGCCGCCGCCCAGGCCTTTCCCACCCAAGCTTTTCCCACCCAGGCTTTCCCCGAACGGCCGATCCGCATCATCGCGCCCTATGCGCCCGGCGGGCAGTCCGACACGGTCATCCGCTTGCTGGCGCCGAAGATGTCCGAGTTCCTCGGCCAGACCCTGGTGATCGAGAACCGCACCGGCGCCGGTGGCTCGATCGGCGCCGGCGTCGTCGCCCAGGCCCCGGCCGATGGCTATACCCTGCTGTTCGAAAGCTTCGCCTTCCTCGTCGTGCCCTTCATCGTCAAGGGCCTCACCTTCGACTACGAGACCGCCTTCGCCCCGGTCGGCCAGGCGGTGGCGCTGCCCTATGTGCTGGTGGTGCGGAAGGATTTCCCGGCCGCGGATCTCGCCGGCTTCCTCGCCCATGCCAAGGCCAATCCCGGCGTCAGCTACGGCACGCCCGGCATCGGCACGGTGGGCCATCTGGCGGGGGCGCTGCTGGAGAGCCGCGCCGGTATCAAGCTGGAGCACGTTGCCTATCGCGGCGGCGCGGAATCCGCGCGGGACCTGGCGGCCGGCAGCATCGACGCCGCCATCGGCACCGCCAATACCTTCGGCCCACTGGTGCAGGACGGCCGGGTCCGGGCCCTGGCGCTGACCAGCGCGGAGCGGCGCGGCAGCCTCGCCACCCTGCCGACCATCGCCGAGAGCGGCTTCCCCGGCTTCGACATCACCAGCTGGAACGGATTGTTCGCCCCCGCCGGCACGCCGGCCCCGGTGCTGGCCCGGCTGGAGGCCGCCCTCGCCCAGGCCACCGGCGACCCGGCCACGCGCCAGCGCCTCGCCCTGACCGGCAACGAGGCGGTGACCGAAAGCGCCGCGGCTTTCGCCATCCGCATCCGGCGGGAGCGGGAGGTGGTGCGCCAGATCGTCGCCCAGACCGGCATGCGGGCCGACTAGCCAGGCGGTGGCCCGGCCCAGCCTGCCGCCCGGGCGGCGGAAGTGAGGTCATCCGCCACATCCTGCGCCAGCACCGCGGCGGCGCGGCGCTTCGGCTCGCCATAGCCGCCACCGCCGCCGAGGCTGATGGTCACCACGTCGCCACGCAGCAGCGGGAAGGCATCCTTGCTGCGCAGCGCGATCCGCTCGGCCCCGCGCAGCACCTCGCACTGCCCCGGCGCCCCCGGACCACCGCCGAAGATCCCGGCGGCGGGATACTTGAACCGGTCGCTGTAATGCGCGACCTGCGCCCCATCGGCCAGGATCTCGTAGCTGCGGGAGAAGCCGGCCCCGCCCCGCTGCGCGCCGGTGCCGCCGCTGTCGGTGCGCAGGCTGTAGTCGGTGATGCGGAAGAAGGAGAAATCCTGGTCCGCCGCCTCGATGGGGGTATTCGAGCAATTGGACAGCGGATTATCCACCGCATCGCAGCCGTCGTTGCCGATGCCCGCGCCATAGCCGCCGCCAAAGACCTCGAGATAGACCGACCAGCCCTGCTCGCCGAGCCAGGAGAGGCAGAAGGCGGTGGTGGTGTCATACCCCTGGGCGATGACCTTCTCCGGCACCGCCTGGGAGATGGCCTGCATGACGGCATTCCACACCCGGGAGCAGGAGACCATCCGCGCCCGCACCGGCGCCGGATGCCGCGGGTTGAGCAGGCAGCCGAGCGGCGCCGTCACCGTGATCGGCCGCAGCGAGCCATCGTTGAAAGGAATGTCCGGGCTGGTCAGCGCCGCCTTGAGGCAGGAGACCGAGGCCGAGATGACCGAGGCAAACGGAGCATTCAGGTTCATCCGCAGCTGCGGCGCGGTGCCGGCGAAATCCACCGCGATGGAATCGCCGCTGACCGTCACCGCCGCCCGCACCGTGACCGGGCCGCTGCCGAGCCCGTCGTCGTCCATGCTGGCCTCGCCGTAGTAGGTGCCGTCCGGCACGTCCCGGATCGCCGCCCGCATCCGCGTCTCGGAATAATCCTGCAACGCCGCCATCGTGGCCAGCAGCTTCTCCGTGCCGTAGCGCCGCGCCAGCTCCTGCACCCGCAGCGCGCCGACGGCATTGGCGGCGATCTGCGCATCGAAGTCGCCCATGGTCTGGTGCGGCACCCGGACATTGGCGCGCAGCAGCCGCTGGAAGCCGCCGCCATGCCAGTCCCGCTGGGTATTGACCTTCATCGGCGGGATGATGATCCCCTCCGCGTACAGGTCCTGCGCCGTGGTGTTCAACCCCGGGCTGCCGCCGCCGATATCGAGGTGATGCGCCACCGAGGCGGCGAAGCCAATGACCACGCCCTCATGGAAGATGGGATGGAAGAAGAAGACGTCCTGCAGGTGCTGGCCACCCGAATAGGGATCGTTGATGACCAGGAAGTCGCCTTCCTCCAGCGTCTCGGCCGGGAACATCGCGGCACAGGGCTGGAAGATGCGGCCGATGCTGCCGAGCTGCATCGGGATCAGCTCCGCCTGCGCCACGGTATTGCCCCGGGCATCGAGCAGCGCGGCGGAACCGTCCCGTGCCTCCCGCAATATGGTGGAATAGGCCGAGCGGATCAGCTTCACCCCCATCTCGCGCGCCGCGGCGATCAGGGATTGGCTGAGGATGGCGTATTCGACCGGGTCGAGCGTCATCTCAGCCATCCCTCCGCATCAGCATGTTGCCGGCCACGTCGCGCGCCGCCTGCCAGGATTCAGGCACCCAGGTGGTGGAGGAATAGCCCTCGATCAGCGCCGGGCCGGTGATGACCTCCCCCGGGGCCAGCGCCGCCGCATCCGCCAGCCGGGCGGGCAGGGTGCGGCCGCCGGTGGTGACCGCGGCGCTCGGCGGCCGCGCCATCCCGGATGGCCTTTCGCGGGTCTCGGGCAGCGCCTCCAGCCGCCGCCGCACGCCAAAGCGCAGGCCCACCAGCTCCACCTTCCGCCCCGGCTCGCCGCCATGCAGATAGACCCGGCGATGCGCCACGGCGAAGCGCTCCGCCAGATCCGCCGCCTGCAGGGCGCCCAGCGACGCGGGCTCCACCGGCACCGGGATCTCGAAGGCCTGGCCGACGAAGCGCATGTCCGCCTCCAGCGCATACTCCAGCGGCCCATCCAGGCCGAGGCCGCGGAACTCCGCCTCCGCCGCGCTGCGGAAGCGCGCCTGCTCCGCCTGCAGGGCGGCCGGGGTCGCGGCATCCAGCGCCATGCGCCGGGTCACCCCCTGCACCTTCACGTAATCCGCCGACAGCAGCCCGAGCGCCGAGATGACGCCGGGATTGGGCGGCACCAAGATCTCGCGGATGCCCAGCTCCTCCGCGATCTCGGCCGCCAGCAGCGGGCCGGCGCCACCGAAGGGCAGCAGCGCATAGTCGCGCGGGTCGCGGCCCCGCTCGGTCGAGACCAGCTGGATGGCGCGGACGATATTGGCGACCGCGAGCCGGATGGCCGCCGCCGCGGCCCCGCGCACATCGGTGCCGAGCCGTGCCGCCACATCCTCGAAGGCCCGGTGCGCCGCATCGGCATCGAGCGTCATGCCGCCGCCGAGGAAGGCGTCCGGGCGGATCGTGCCGCGCACCACATGCGCATCGGTGATGGTCGGCAAGGTGCCGCCGCGGCCGTAGCAGGCCGGGCCCGGCACCGCCCCGGCGCTGCGCGGGCCGACCCGCAGCATGCCGCCATCGTCGATCCAGACCAGGCTGCCGCCGCCGGCGCCGACGGTGACGATATCCAGCACCGGCGTGCGGATCGGCAGCCCGTCCACCTCGGTCTCCGGCGCCAGCGCGGCCTCGCCGTCCCGCACCAGCGCCACGTCGGTGGAGGTGCCGCCCATGTCGAAGGTGATCAGCTCGCCGCGGCCGGAGCGCTGCGCCTGGCGGATCGCCCCCACCACCCCGGCCGCCGGGCCGCTGAGCAGCGCGCTGATCGCGGTGCGCCGCATCGCCGCCGCCGGCATGCGCCCGCCGTTCGACTGCATGACACTGAAATGCCCGGCGAAGCCGGCAGCATCCAGCGCCGCCTCGAAGCGGTCGAGGTAGCCATCGATCACCGGCTGCACATAGGCCGAGAGCGCGGTGGTCGAGGCCCGCTCGTACTCGCGGAATTCCGGCGCCACCTCATGGCTGCAGGCGATCCGCATCCCGGGCAGGGCGGCGGCGATCAGCTCCCGCAGCCGCATCTCGTGCTGGGGGGCGACATAGGCCGAGAGCAGGCAGATCGCCACCGCCTCGTAGCCGCCGGCGACCAGCGCCGGGATCAACTCGCGCCGCACCGCCGCCTCGTCCAGCGGCAGCACGGTATTCCCGGCCGCATCGATGCGCTCCGCGGCTTCGAAGCAATCGGCCCGGCGCACCGGCGGCACCGGCTTGGCGTAGTGCAGGTCGTAGATGCTGCGGCGGTCGTGCCGCTGCATGAACAGGATGTCGCGGAAGCCCTTGGTGGCGACGAAGGCGATGCGCGCGCCGCGGCGTTCCAGGATGGCATTGGTCGCAACCGTCGAGCCATGCACGAGGTCCGTCACCGCGCCGGCCTCGACCCCGCCCGCGCCGAGCGCGGCGAAGGCGCCGATATCCGGGCTATGCGGCGTGCTCGGCACCTTCACCACACGGACCTCGCCGCCATCGACGGCGACCAGATCGGTGAAGGTGCCGCCGACTTCGATTCCGACCCGCATGAAGCTGCCTTTCCCGAGCCTCCGGGCAGCTTAGCCGCGATGCCGCGGCGCGCAAGCGCTCAGCCCGTCACCTTGCCATTGGCCCGGTCCTCGGCGCGGGCCGCGTCGCTGCGCCGCGCCGGCGCGCCATAGCCGCCGCCGCCCGCCGTCTCGATCACCACCCGATCGCCGCGGTTGAGCCGCGTGACGATCTTCGACGGGATCTCCTCGACCGTGCCGTCGCGCCGGTGGATGACGGAGCGTGCCCGCGCGCCCGGCCCGCCGCCGAAGATGCCCCCCGCCGCGCTGTAGTGCCGCTCGCCGCGATGGGTGAAGGACATGTCGTCCACCAGCGCCTCATACTCGCGGATGGTGCCGAGCCCGCCGCGCCACTCGCCGTCGCCGCCGCTGCCCGGCCGCAGCGCAACGCGGTTGAGCCGGATGGGCGTCTCCATCTCCGCCGCCTCGGCGGGGAGGTTCATGCAGTTTGTCGCATCGGTCTCGATGACATCGACGCCGTCGCTCCCCTGCGCGGCACCGCTGCCGCCGGCGATCAGGTCGCCGGTGACGAAGGGCTTGCCTGCCGCGGTGCGGCCGCCGAAGGCGACGATCACCATCTGCCCGGCCGAGGGCGCCGGCACCCGGCCCGGCAGCACCTCCGCCAGCGCCGCGATGACCGTGCCGGTGATGCGCTTGATGGTGGAGGTCCGCGCATTCACCGGCGCCGGCTCCCGCGGGTTCACCAGCGTGCCTTCCGGCAGGTGCATGGTGATGGGGCGGAAGCAGCCGGCATTGGTCGGGATCTTCGGATCGGTCAGCGCCCGCACCGCATAGCAGGCGGCGGCCAGCGAGCCGGAGGGCACGCAATTCAGCGGCCCCCGCACCTGCGGGCTGGTGCCGGTGAAGTCGAGGTGGATGCTGTCGCCGGCGATGGTGACCGCAACCTCGATGCGGATGGGCTTGTCCAGCTCCACCCCGTCGTTGTCGAGGAAATCGACCGCGCGATAGGTCCCGTCCGGGATCTGCGCCAGCGCCAGCCGGGTCATCGCCTCGGACTTGTCCAGCAGCGCGTGGAAGACCGCCGTGGCGGCATTGTCCCCCTGCGTCTCCGCCAGCGCGGCCAGCCGCCGGGCGCCGATGGAGCAGGCCGAGACCTGCGCATGGATATCGCCCATCACCGTATCCGGGATGCGGACATTCTGCCGGATCATCGCCTCCAGCGTCGCATTCACCACGCCGCGGTCGCGGAATTTCAATGGCGGGATGCGCAGCCCCTCCTGGAAGATCTCCGTCGCATTGGTCGGCACCGACCCTGCGGAGAGTCCGCCCATGTCCTGATGATGCGTCATCGCCGCGGCGAAGGCGATGATCCGCCCATTCGCAAAGATCGGCTGCACCACGGCGATATCCGGCAGATGCGTGCCGCCGCAATAGGGATCGTTCAGCAGGTAGGTATCGTCCGGCTGCATCGTCGCCGGCGGGAAGTCGCGGATGATGCGCGCAACCGCCGGGATCAGGGTCGCCAGATGGATCGGGATGGAACAGGACTGCGCCAGGGTCTGCCCGTCGGCGGTGAACAGCCCGGCCGAGGCATCCAGCCCCTCCTTCACGATGGGCGAGAAGGAGGAGCGCAGCAGGGTCGACTGCATCTCGTTGGCGATGCCCTCCAGCCGGTGGCGGGTGACCTCCACGGTGATGGGATCGAGGGTCGCGGTGCTGAAGGCGGTCATCACGCGGGCTCCTTCGTGATCAGCAGGGCCCCGCCGGGGGCGAGGCAGGCGGTCCAGCCGGGCTCCACCAGGGTCGTGGTATCGATCTGCTCGATGATGGCGGGGCCGGCGACGGCATCGCCGGGACGGATCGCCGCCCGCTGCCAGATCGCCGCCGGCACCGGCGTGGGATATTGCCGCACGCGGATCAGCCGCGTCCCCGGCGGCGCCACCTCGCCCTGCTGCAACCCGATGCCGCCGGCGACGGTGCCAGCGCGGGAGCGATGCACCGCCCGCAGGTTCACGAATTTCGCCGGCAGCGGCATGGCATGGCCATAGACCCGGTCATGCGCGACAAGGAAGGCGCGATAGGCATCGCCGACCGGGTCCGCCGCGCTCGGGTCGAGCGGCACCTCCAGCCAATAGGACTGACCGATGTAGCAGAGGTCGGCGGCATAGCTGACCTCCACATCCTCCGGCGCCAGCCGCTCGGCGGCGATGAGTTCCCCGCAACGCGCATCCAGTGCGGCGAGGGCAGGCGGCAGCAGCGCCGGGTCCAGTCCCTCGCAGGGGTGCGGGAAGGCCATGGCGATCTCATGCTCCACCGGCGCACCCAGCAGCCCGGCGGCGGCCAGCACGCCGGGATGCGGCGGCACGATGATGGACCCGATCCCGAGATCCTCGGCCAGCGCCGTCGCATGCATCGGCCCGCCACCGCCGAGCGGCAGCAGCGCATAGCCGCGCGGGTCGATCCCCCGGCCGATCGAGACCAGCCGGATCGCCTCCGCCATCTGCGCATTCAACACCCGGTGGATGCCGAGCGCCGCCTGCTCCAACGCCATCCCCAGCGGCGTGGCGACCTCCCGCTGCACCGCCTCCCGCGCCAGCGCAGCATCAAGGCGTAGCGAGCCGCCGGCAAAGGCCGCCGGGTCGATGTAGCCGAGCACCACGGAAGCATCCGTCACCGTCGCCCGCGTCCCGCCGCGGCCGTAGCAGGCCGGGCCTGGCTCCGACCCCGCCGATTCCGGCCCGACCCGCAGCGACCCCGCGGTATCGATCCAGGCAAGGCTGCCGCCGCCGGAGCCGATGGCGGTCACGTCCACCATCGGCACCCGCACGGTGAAGCCGTCGATCAGCCCCTCCGCCCGGATCAGCGGCCGCCCGTCGCTGACCAGCGCGATGTCGCAGGAGGTGCCGCCGATATCGATGGTGATGAGGTTCTGGTGCCCGGCATTCAGCCCGACATCAAGCCCGCCGACCACACCCCCCGCCGGGCCGGACAGGAACAGCCGCACCGGCCGCCGCCGCGCGATCTCGGAGGACATGAGCCCGCCGCGCGACTGCATGACCTGCAGCGTGGCAGGCACACCCGCGCGGCGCAGTCCGGTCTCCATGTTCTCGAGGTAGTCGGCCACCAACGGCTTCACATAGGCATCGAAGGCGGTGGCGCAGACCCGCTCGTACTCGCGGAAGGTCGGGTCCACCGCGGAGGAGAGCGAGACCGGCAGCCCCGGCGCCAGCTCCGCGATGATGGCGGCGATGCGCTCCTCATGCGCCGGACGCAGGAAGGAGAACAGCAGGCAGACCGCGATCGCCTGCACCCCCTCGGCCAGCAGCGCCTGCACGGCGGCGCGGACGCTCGCCTCGTCCAGCGGCACCAGCACCGCGCCGCTGGCATCCAGCCGCTCCCGCACCTCCTTGCGGCGGGCGCCGGGGGCGAGGAAGACTGGCGTCTCCGGATGCAGCACCAGGTCGTACATCTGGTGCCGCATCTGCCGGCCGATCTCGATGACATCGCCGAAGCCTTCGGTGGCGATCAGCCCGATGCGGGCGCCCTTGCGTTCCAGCACCGCATTGGTGGCGACCGTGGTGCCATGGGCGAAGCGGGCGATGGCCCCGGCCGGCACCTGCCATTCCGCCCCCGCCATCTCCAGCGCGGTCAGCACCGCCTTGCTCGGGTTGCCGCGGGTCGTCGGCACCTTGGTCAGGCGGATGCCCCCATCCGGCGCGCGGCAGACCACATCCGTGAAGGTGCCGCCGATGTCGATGCCGAACTCGAAGCCTGCCGATGCACCCATGCTGCCGAACCTCATGCCATGCCTGGGCCGAGCCTGTCCCGTGACGGCCGGCATGGGAAGCCGCAATCCTCACGGCCCCTTCACCGTCAGGTCCTAGGCTGCTGGCGATGAGCTTCGCCGACGACGGCCGCCTGGCTGCGCTCAGCGGCCCGGGCGGCCAGCTGATCCTCTACCCCGACAGGTTGCGGGTGCTGCGGCACGGCCCCTGGTTCACCGCGCTCAACCTCGTCTTCCACCTTGAGCGGGAGATCGAGACGACCATCCTGCTGCATCGCCTGACGGGCGTGCATCTTGTGCAGTCGCTGCTCCTGGTGCAGTTCCTGCGCTTCACCTATGCGGGCTGCCCGGCGCCGAGCGGCCATTATCTGCGCGACGCCTTCGCCGAGAACGCCTTCCTGGCCAGTTTCATCGACAACCGGCCGCTGGTGGCCTTCCAGGCCGCCATCATCATCGCGGCGCGCCGGCTCGCCCCCATGCCTCTCAGCGGGGCCGAACTGGCTCACTGAGGCGGCGGAACCAACGGGTGGACCGGAAGGGTGGCAGGCCCTCCGGCCGTGGCGCCAGCCCCTCCGCCTCGGCGATGACGGCAGCGCGGCGTCCGGCGTCGTGGGCGGAAACGCCATTGCCCATCAGCCGCCGGTAGAGCTGCCCGGCCTGCGCGATATCCGCGCTGCCGACCTGCCCGGCCCGATCCCGCCGGGACTTCAGAAAGGCCGCCACATCCCGCTGTCCCGCGCGGCCACTGCCGGAGCCAGCCTCGGCAGCGGTCAGCACTTCCCGTGCCCCCCGCGCGCTGAGACCGTAGCGGGTCACGCCTTCGGTCAGCAGCGCCAGCTCCGCCTCGGGCTCTGCGGCGCGGCCCCCGGCGCGGCGTGCCCGGACCAACTCGAAGAAGCCATCCGGATTGCCGCCGACCGCCTCGGCGCGCAGCGGCTGCGGCGCACAGGCGGCACAGGGCAGTGCACGAACGCTGCCATCCAGTTCCATGAGCTTGAGCTCGACCAGCATGTCCGGGTAGCGCGCCCGCACGGCCTCGGCCGCCCGGTCCAACACTTCCATATGCAGCCGCAACTCTTCTGTCGCATCCAATGGCCGGTTCGCCCAGAGCCGAATCGCCCCGCAATCCCGGTGGTTCAGGAACGTCACGCGCCGCACGCCATGCAACTGGCGGGACGCCGCGAGATTCTCCCAAACCGCGGCGCTCCAGGCCGGGCGATTGGTGTCCACCACCGCCAGGGCGGCACCGGCGATCCGCATTTCGCTGTAGCGATCGGTGCGGCCGAGGGCGCTGAAATAGAAGGTCGTGTCGTCGGTCAGCCGAGGATCGATGCAGCTGAGGAGGAAGGTATCCGCTTTGCCTGGTGCCTGTTCCTGCATGCTCAATGGACCTTTTCGACGTGCGAGATGCCGGCCAGCCGGTGATGGATATGCGAATAGGACAGACCCACGGCGTAGAGCAGCGCCACCATGACGAGCAGCAGCAGTGCCCGCCCGCCTTCCACCGGCGATGCCGGAACGAGAGGCGCCAGCGCCATGGCGCTGGCGAATAGCGTCGCCAGCACCAGCATGACCCCGCGCCATTTCAATACGCCGAGGACGGTGGCCCAGATGACGCCATGCAGCCCCAGCAGCAGCAGGGTCACCGCCAGCTTGGTCCAGAAGCCGGCCTCGCCGCGCCAAAGCCAGTGCCACCAGGAATGTCCGCTGGGATTATAGGCGGCGAAGACGGCAAAGCTGCTGAACAGCACCCGGGCGGCGACGCCGCGCCAGTCGAACTGCGTGGTCATGGCCTGCCATCCCTTTGGTGCAGCAGTCGTGCCAGGCGGTGGGCCGCAGCCTCCGCGGTGGTGCGCCGCGCGGCCGCGGCCCGCCAGGGGGCCAGCACCGCCGCGGCCTCCCCGCGCAGGCTGGCGGTCGCCGCCCCGGCGCCGGCGATGTCGCCACGTGCCAAAGCTGCCTCGGCCAAGCGGGCTGCGGCCAGCGCCGGGCTGTCGCCAGTCCCGAGGGCGGCGCCAAGCCTTAGTGCCCGCAGGGCCAGCCCGGCCAGGGCACCATCCGGCGCCAACCCGGCCTCGGCGCGGATGGCGGCCTCGGCCATGGGGCCGAAGGTGGCGGCCAGTGCCGGTGGCTCCGGCGCGCCGAGGGCGGCGGCGGCAGCCAGTGGACGCAGCGCCGCCGAAAGCTCCGCATCCTCGGCAGCAAGCAGGGTAGCGATGGCATAGGGTCGCGGATAGGCAGCCGAACCCGCCAGATGCGGCAGCAGCAATTCAACGCCCACCAGCGCCAGGCGGGACTCCACGCTTCCGGGCGGTGGCAGGCTGGGTGGAGCGGCCGCTCGGCTGCCGGGCCCGAACAGGGCAAGACCCGACAATAGGCAGGCGACCAGCGCCAGCGCGGCGGAAGGCGCCGGTAGCCGGCTGAGCAGGCGGGCGTTCAACCGCATCCGCCACCCCCAGGCCGCAGGGCAGCCAGCCGTTCTGCCATGGCATCGGTGACCGCGGCTTCTGCCTGTTGGACGATACGCTGTTCCGCCACACCGATGGCGACCAGCGCCTGCGCTTCGAAATCCGCACGGTTGAACGCGGCATCGACCCGGTTGATCGCCCAGTCGATGCCCCAGGACAGACCAACGCCGCCCGCGAGCCCGAATGCGACGCCGGGAACCCCCGCGAAGGCATAACCGAAGGTGCCGCTGGCGGCGAGGACCGAGCCTATCTCGCTGACCCGGACCGCCACCGCCCCGGCCCGCGCCGCCATGGGCCGCATGGAGCGGAGGAAGATCACCGGCGGCCCGGAATCGTCCTTGGGCAGCAATGCAAAGAGGTCCGCCGGCGCGATGGCTGCCAGAGGCAATACCAGGCTTTCCGCCGCCCGCAGATTGACATGCAGGGTCGCCGTGCCCCTCGTCGGCGGGCCGTCTAGCCGCTTGGCCGCTTCCGCCAGTGCCGTATCCCAGGCCCGGTCCAGCACTGCGCCGGCATGGTCCAGGTCACGGGCGAGGCCGCCCTCACCCTCGGCCGGCGCCAGCACGCGGCTGCGGAAGGCCTCCCGCATCGGCTCGGCGACATGGGCCGAAAGCCGGTCCAGCAACGGAGTTTCCACCGTTGCCCCGGCGGAATCGGCCAGACCATGGGCGAGCCGCCAGAGCACGCGATAGGAATTGACGTAGCTTTGCACCCAGTCATAGGCCCAGGCGCCGTAACGCGGCACCAGCTCCCGCGCCAGGGCGAAGCGGGCCGCCGCCGCATCCTGGAGCAGCCGCGCCGCGAGTCCCGGCAGCCGCTCTGCCTCGGCGGCGAGCCCCGCCTCCGCCTGGGCCAGCAGTGCCGGTTCGATCAGGCGGACATCGCAGCGCCCGTCCGGAAGCGTCAACGCGACCGGCACAGGGGCCGCCTGTGCCATTGCGAAAGCCTTCATGAACCAGAGCAATGCCAAGCTCGGTGCCAGATAGCGCAAGGCAGGACGGCGATGACCTGGAACGCGATCCTCGAACTTGGTGGCGATGCCATGGCGACTCTGCTTGCCATGCTGCTGGCGTTGGGGATGGTCCGGCTCGGCAGCCTGCAATTCAGGCTGGTCGCACCGCAGGATGCGGAAGCGGTACCGCTGCTGCATGTCCTGGGCGCCATCACCGGGGGCTTGGCAGGCTGCGCCCTGCTGCTTGCGGTGCCGCATGGCAATGCCTTCGTCCCGGCAAGCTTCTTCGCCGCTGATGGGCCATGGGAGATAACGCTTGGCGGTTTCCTGCGCCGCTATGCGTTGCCGCAGCCCACGGCGCTGCAAAGCCTGGTGGCGGCGCTGCGGGGCGGTGGCGGGCCCATGCAAGCCGTAGTTGCTTGGCTCGCCATCGCTGGCTTCTTGCTTGGCCCGTTGCTGGCCCTGCGGCTGTGGCGTGGCCGGGACCGGCTGCGGGCGCTTGGTGGCTTCCTGCTGCTTGCGCTCTGGACGGCGCTGATCCTGCATTACGCCGTCTACCCGGCCGCCTGGACCTTGGCGCAGCTGAACTTCTGGGCTTTTGCTCTCGGCCTGCTGCTGTTCCAACGCTGGCGCCGCACCGTTGCAACCCATTAGGCGGAAGCATTGCGGGCCCCTCATCAGGATACCTGCATCAGTGCGAAATAGGGCCGCGGCGAGAGCAGTGCCGGCTCCCCAACGAAGGGAAAAGCCAGTTTCAGCGCCACCAGCAGCACGGCGCCGACGATGACGGCGATGACCGCGCCCATGGCGTAATGCATCGCTTGGTTAGCGCCGCCGAAGAACCACTGGAAGGCGATGACGGCCACCGAAACGGCCAGTACCAGCATCCAGATGAGGCCCGAGAGCGTGCGCGACATGACAGAGAGCCGGGCAATCCGTGCGTCCGCGACATTGGCTACCCATTGCCCGGTATTCTGCGCCACCGCCTGCTGCGACGGCGTGGCCGCATCGGCATCGAGAAAGGCCCGCGCCAGCCGCTGGAAAGCGCGTTCCGAACCGGCCGCCGGGGTACCCGCCTGCATCGCCGGCCAATCTTCGGAAACGACGGCAGCGGCATAGTGACGGATGGAGGCGCGCATTTCGGTGCGCAGCTCCTGCTGGTTCGGCAGGTTGTATCCATCCACCGTCAGGGCGAGCATGTACATCGCGCCCACCTCCTTCTGCAGGGTATCCCGCGCGGTCTGGTAGATGTCCCAGGAGCCGACGAGGGTGAGCGCCGCGACCGCCGCATAGATCTCGACCACGAAGCTGAATTTGATCGAGCCGACCAGCGCGTTGGCAGTGAATTCCTGTGGCGTGAACAGCGAGAACATCACATGGCCGAAGCCCATGGCCAGCAGCAATGGAATGCCGATGGCCAGCGCCGCCGCCAGCGGCGTGGGCAGGGCAGCGATGCCATGCGTAGCAAGCAGATCGATCGGCATGGTTCAGCCCCCTTGGCGCGGATAGCGGCGCCGGATGCCGGTCATTCGAGCTTGTCGCCATGCCGGACCCAGGCCCAGTGCCCCGCGGCGAGGCCTGCCGCCCCGCCGATCACCGCGGCAACCGCCCCGCCCGCAATGAAGACCGAGCCGAGCATGGCGCCACCAAAGAGTCCGGCGCCAAGCGCCAGCGCATGCCCGGGCGAAAGCTCCGACGTCTCGAGCAGCCGTGCGACGGGGGGCGGCAGGGTGACCGTGGCGGATTCCGCCATGGCCGGAGTGGCGAAGACCAGCAGGCATAGAAGGCAAAGGATGCGTCGCATGGGCTCGTCTCCTTCAGGCGTCGATCGCGCGATACCAGCGCCTGGTCGGCACCAGCCGCCCGGCCCGGCGGGGAACCAAGTCACCCTGTTCCATCAGGCGCTTCACCCGACGCTCCGCTTCCGCCTGGGTCAGCCCGGCGCCGGCGCGGGCCCGGTAGAAGGCGACTGCCTTGCGGAAATCGTCGCGGCTGACGCGATCGCGTCGGTCGGCAAAGGTACGGAGAAGCTGCGCGGCGGAGCGTTCCAGCTCACGCTCCGTGGCGACCTCATCCTGCTCGGCCGCGGCGCGTAACACGCCGCTCGCTTGGTCAAGCGTGAGGGCATAGCGGGTGACGCCTTCTTCCAGCAACCGGGTTTCCTGCTCCCGGTCGAGGAAGCGCCGGCCCTGCATATGCAGCTTGACCAGTTCATCGAAGCGGCCCCGCGCGACGGGGGTATCAGGTGCCATCATGGCAGCGGCCTTCCTTTCTGGATGGCGGGGAGGGGAATGGCGCCTAAGGCGTCAGCATCACCGGACGCAGCGCCGAGGAAGCGCGTGGTGGCGCAAGGTCGAAACCCTGCTGATGTCGCGGCATGGTCTGCAATCGTGCATTCAACCGATCAATGGCGCGCATGATCCGGGCAGCCTCGGCGCTGAGCGGTGCATCGACCGGGGCCAGGGCGAATTTCACCTTGGGCAGGGGGAAGAATTCCACCTCGACCCGGTCCACGCCGAAGCCACCAGTCTCGGAGGCATCGAGCACGGCCCGCACAATGGTGCGCTGGATGATCGCCATCGGACCCACATGTGCCTGCGCATGGCGGCTAAGCTGGCGTTCGACGTAGTCTCGATCCGCCTCAGTCAGCTCCCGGGCTTGACCGAACGTCATGCCAAGTGTCGGGATGATGCCGACGGCGGATTCAATCTGCTTGAGCTTGTAGCCGGCGATGTCCATTAGCCAGGCGAAGTCCTTGCGCAATTCCGCCTGGGGCTGCGTCACAGCGCCATGTCTTTGTATGAAGCTGCCCGTGCCGAAGCCGAAACCGCCAAATAGATCCGACCATAGCCGTCCCGCCCTTTCGCCGAAGCTGTCGGAGGAAGCGAGATCCTGCAAAGGCACCGTCACGGCGGTTTGTCCCAGGGCTTGGCCCGCGGCGGGCATGGCAAAGGCCAATGCCGAACAGAGACCGAAGGCGGTGACGGCCGCATATCTGGTCAGGACCATGATCATCACTCCGGTGGCTAACGTGACATCAGGGATTGGCGCTCGGCGATGCGACGCTGGGCAGCGCGTTCCGCCGGCCCCAACGGCACGAGGCCGGCCGCGGTGAGATAGCCACCCGGTCCCGCAGCAGGCTCGCTGACCGCCTCGATGAGGAATTCCGGTACCCCGCGGACCACGCCGATTCCTTGCGTGCTGCGGCTGTGCTGCCGCTTGGCATAAAGATAGATCATGCGTGTCGGCTCATAGTCGAAGCTGGCGATCGAGGCCGCAGTCGGCAGCACACCGTCCAGTGGCAGGGGCAGGAGATTGCCACCGCTGAGCAAAAGCTGGTCGAAGCTGATCACGCCGATGGTCCCGGGTGGCGAGGCGAGCAGGGTTGCGGTGACATCACCAAGGGCGACCCGCGCAATGCGGCCGTCGGTGCGAAGGGTGATGCATTTGTCGCGGCGATGGCTTGCGTCGAATAGCAGCCGCACCGGCTGGACATGGCGGCAGCCGGCTTCCATCACCAGATCGTCGAACAGCATGCGGACGCCGCTGTCGCGGTCCGGCATCAGCATGCGGATGTCGCTGCGTGGCAAGCCTGTCGCGATGTCGGACCAGAAGCGGGTTCGGTTCGGAAGGAAATCCTCCGCCTCCACCCGCTCGGCGGCCAAGGCTGACCAGAGCTGATGGGACGTCAGGCTCATGGCCGGTTCGCCACGCTTCACCGCCAGCACCACGGCACCGAGGCCGAGTTCCAGCTCGATGATGTCACGCACGCCATTGAGCTGGCAGGCTTCGGCCACGGCACGCGGCATGCGCCGAGTAACCAGGGTTGCATCCGGCGTCTGCGGGCCAGTGCCGACGCAGAAGGCTTCGAGCGCACGGGCGCCGCCGAGGTTATGCAGAATTGGCGGGGCCGCGCCTTCATAGCGATCCGTGAAGCCTTTCGCCAAGGATTGCGCCACCGCCGCCGAGGAGCCGGCGCTGACGACCACAAGCCGGTCGCGCAGGGTCAGCGACGCAGGTTCTGCCGAGACCGCGCAGCCGAAGATCCCAATGGCGAACAGGGCAAGGATGAGCTGGCGCAAGGATGGCTCCTGTAGCGGGTGATGCAGCGCAGTGTTCAGGCGGGACGGCCGCCGGCGGAGAGGGCGAGCAGCAGGGTTTCCCGGATCGCCTGTTCCACCGCGAGCCGGGCCCGTGCCTGGGCCAGCCACCCGGCCAGCAATGGCTGCACCAAGTCGTGCAGCGTTGCGGCATCCGCTGCTGCGGCAGCCAGGTTGCCGCGCCGTAGCTGATCCGCGATGGCAGCCAGCGCCGCTTCCGTACCGGTCTGGCTCGGCGGCGCGGCCAGCCCGATGGCGGCGAAGTTCCCCCGCATCCAGGCGGCTGTCCGCTGTGCCACGTCGAGTTCATGCGGCGCACGTTCCACGATCAGCGGCATCAGTGCCGTGAAGCGTTCGCGCAACTCGCCTTCCGTCGGCACACCGCGCCCGGCGTGGCTGGCGAGAACTTCCCCCAACGGCCGCGCCAGGATCCCGGCCGGCGCAAGGGATGCCATCAATTCGTATTCCCGCAGCCAGGGACGCGGCGAGGCGATGGCTGCCTGCAGGTATAGCGCCGCGGCGAGGAAGCGATCCGTCCGCGACACCTGAGTCAACTCGGGCGGCAGGGCGTTGAATGCCTGCAAACGGGCCTCCAGCGCGGTCACCCGTGCCTCGAAAGCCGGATCAATGGTGGTCGGGGGCTGGGCGGCAATGGCGGTACCCTGGTGGCGGCCAGGCAGCACCAGCGCCATTGCCGCGGCACCCAGGAGGAAGCAGCAGGCAGGCAGTGCGCGGCGCCACCACAGCATGGCAAATGGGTTTGCAGCGAATGAAGCCGGGGCGGGTCCGGCACCAGCTTGTGGGGTCTGCACGTGGCCTCGCGGGGTCATGAGGGTTGCACAGGCGAGATCATGCACGCCTTCACCTAACAAACGAGAAACGGGCCCGCCGCGGGATGCGGGACCTTTCATGGCCGATGGCTTTCGGCCCACCAGCGGGCGACTTCCGCCAGAAGGTTCCGCAGGTCCTGGTTCATCATCGCCACGCTGGCCTGCAGCAGCTCCATCATCGCTTCGCGGATATCGAGGTCGCCGGGCGTGTAGGAGCCGCCCATGCCGAGGAACAGCGCGCCACGCTCCCGCTCCGCCTCCGACCCGGGCTCGCCGAGCAGTTCCTGGATGCACCATTCGGCAATCAGGCGGTCCAGCTGGGTCACGCCAGCCAAATCGGCTCGGTTGAGGTAGCGCCAGACCGAGGCCGGCATCAGCCGGGATTCTGCCGGCCGGTCCCAGACTTCGCGCAGCATGTTGCGTGGGGTGCGCAACTCGCCGCTTATTTCTCCGAACAGCAGTGCGAGACCGAGGCCTGCCTCCGCATTGCCGCCAACGATGCCGGCGATGTTGGAGGCAGCGGCAGTGCTGACGAAGGCCAGAGTACCGGTCGCTGCGGCTGTGGCGGCGCCGGTCAGGATGGTGGCGATGTTGAGCCGGTAGAGCCGCCGGTCCAGCGCCGCCTGCAGCCGGGTACGAAGCTGGTCGCCTCGCTCCCCCTCGCAATCGATCTCGGCCAGCGTGCTCGCCACATCGAGGATACCGAGCATGATGGCCTCGGTCAGTTCCAGGCGGACCTGCAGGGCTTCTGCCATGCGGGCGCTGGTGACTGGACCGCCGCCCAGGGCGGCTAGCCGTAGCAGCAGGCCATCGGCACCGATGGCATCGGCCGCGCCGATGGCGCTGGCGGAAAAGCCGCCTTGCGCCAGGGTGATGCGGGCCTGCAAGGGGTCTCGCTGTGCCTCACCCCGCCATTGCCTTGGTGCCGGCACTGAATTGCCAGGCTGGGCGCAGATACGCTCGGTGGCGGCGCGCGCACGACGGTCCTGGGTGACGAGACGATCCGTGCCACAGCCGCCCAGCAGGAGCAGGATGCCGAGGACGGCGGCCCTGGCACAGCTCGGATGCTTCGGGATGCTCCGTTCTGCGGCCTGCACCTTGCTCTCCTGCGGTACCCGACCGAGAAGCGAATTGTGCACGGCATATGTTATGTTGCGGTAAAGATAAGAGTTGGGTCAGGAGACCCGGGGCGATCCGGCCAAGGGCGTGCCCCGGAAAGAATGGATCGCGGGCCTCACGTTTGGTGACCGCTCTGTCGCATCGGCGTGCTTGACTGGGGCGGAAGGGCCTGCAGAGGCTTTGGCTATCTATCCGCGATACTGCGCGGCATCACCGTACCGGGCTGCGTCGACGGTGCCCGGGTCAGGACATCCGCATAGACCAGACTGAACAAGAAGGTCAGGAATACCAGGGCCGCGGCAGCGGCCAGTCGCAGCAGCGGATTGGGCCGCCGAAGTTGCATGAAGATCACTGCAACCAGTGCCGCCTTGGCCACGGCGATGCCGAGCGACAGCACCAGATTGCCACCCCCGAGCGGTAGATACGCAGTGGCGACGGTGGCCGCGAGCAGCGCCATCAGCCCGGCCCAGGTCGGCAGGATATTCCGCCAGATCGCCCCCACACTGCGTGGCAGGCCCTCACCGAGCCCGGTCACGACCGCCCTCCGAGGTACAGCAGCGGATAGAGAAAGATCCAAACCAGATCCACGAAATGCCAGTAAAGACCAAGGGCTTCGAAGCTCGGGCTGGCGAGTGGCCGGCTGCCCCGCCAGGCCTGGATCATGAGCAAGGCGGCAATGCCGATGCCGATCGAGAGGTGCAGCGCATGCACCCCTGTCAGCAGCCAATAGAAGGCGAAAAAGATCTGGGCCTGCGGCTCCGCCAGCCGGAAATCGGCACCGGGGAGGAGATGCTTGTGGATGTCCTCCCGGTACTCGAGCCCCTTCACGGCAAGGAAGGCGAGGCCGAGCGCCACCGTCGCAGCGAGGCAGCCGAGGGCAAGGCGGCGCAGCCCGGCACGAGCGCCTTCAGCCGCCGCAGCCATGGTCAGGCTGCTGGTCAGCAGCAGGGCAGTATTGAGGGTGCCATAGGCGATGCTGGTTTCGCGTGCCGCCACCGCGAAGGCTTCCGGCCAGAGGCTGCGGTAGATGGCATAGGCCAGCAGGGCCGCGCCGAAGAACATCGCCTCGCTGGCGATGAAGACCCAGGTGCCGAAGGCTGCGCTTTCGCGTTCCCGCCGCAGGCTGCGCCAGGGCTTGTGCAGCGCTGCCTCCCGTGCGGCGACACCGCTCATGGCTGTCGGCCCTGCGGTTGGTGCTGTTCGCGCTCCATCGCCGGTGGGCCGGCATGGTCCGGGTGGTACTGGTACGGCCCCTGCGACACCACCGGCGGGGTGCGGAAATTCTCCGTCGGCGGCGGCGAGGAGGTCTGCCATTCGAGCCCGGTCGCCCCCCAGGGATTGGCCGGTGCCCGCCGGCCCCAGATCAGCGACCAAGCGAAGAAGCCCATCGGCAGCAGGTAGGCGAAGGCCAGGATCACCGCACCCGCCGAAGCCAGTACGTGCCAGATCTGGAATTCCTCCGGATAGACATGGTAGCGCCGCGGCATGCCGAGGTAGCCCATGATGAACATCGGGAAGAAGGTGAAGCCGAAGCCGAAGAACATCATGATGGCGGCGAAGCGCGCCCAGGCTTCGGGATAAAGCCGCCCGGTGATCTTGGGCCACCAGAAGGCGAGGCCGCCATAGAGCGCCGATACAGCGCCGCCCACCATGATGTAGTGGAAATGCGCCACCACGAAGTAGGTGTCGTGCACGTGGATGTCCACCGGGACCGAGGCGAGGAACAGCCCGGTCAGCCCGCCGATGGTGAACAGCCCGATGAAGCCCAGCGCATAGATCATCGGCGCGTCGAAGATGATCTGGCCGCGGTAGAGCGTGGCGATCCAGTTGAAGACCTTGATCGCCGATGGCACCGCGACGACGAATGACAGCAGCGAGAAGGCGAGGGTGGCGAAGATGGACTGGCCGGAGACGAACATGTGGTGGCCCCAGACCAGGAAGCCGACCAGTGCGATCCAGAGGATGGCATAGACCATGAAGTCATAGCCGAAGACCCGCCGCCGCGCATAGCAGGTGACAAGCTCCGAGATCACCCCGAAGGAGGGCAGGACCATGATGTAGACGGCGGGGTGGCTGTAGAACCAGAACAGATGCTGGAACAGGATGGGATCGCCGCCGCGCAAAGGGTCGAAGATCGGGATGCCGAAGGCGCGCTCGGCGAAGATCAGCGCCAGCACCATCGCCAGCACCGGCGTCGCCAGCACCATGACGATGCTGGTGGCATAGATCGCCCATACGAACAGCGGCAGGCGGAACCAGGTGAGGCCGGGCGCGCGTTGCAGATGCACCGTGGCGATGAAATTCACCGCCGTGGCGATGGTCGAGAAGCCGGAGACGAAGACCGCCGCCGCCGCGGCCAGGACATTCCCGTTGGAGAAGGCCGTCGAGAGCGGGGTGTAGAAGGTCCAGCCGGTATCGACGCCGCCGAACAGCAAGGTGCCGATCGCCAGCGCCCCGGCGGCGATGAAGATGTACCAGCTGATGAGGTTGAGGCGCGGGAAGGCCAGATCCTTCGCCCCGATCATCAGCGGCAACAGGAAGTTGCCGAGGATATTGGGGATCGAGGGGATCAGGAAGAACCACACCATGATCACGCCATGGAAGGTGAAGGCGCGGTTATAGGCATCGGCCGAAAGCAGGTCGGCCTGCGGGGTAAACAGCTCGATCCGCAGTGCCACGGCGCCGGCGCCGCCGACGAAGAAGAAGACGGTGACCGCCGCCATGTACAGCAGCGCGATACGCTTGTGGTCGGTGGTGAGCAGCCAGGAAGCGAGGCCGGTCTCCGCCGTGAGGTAGCTTGCCGCGCGCGGCGAGGCCTCGGGAATGGCGCGTTCCGCCGTGGTCTCGCTCATCGGGCCGGCGCTCCGCGCAGGGATTCCAGGTAGGCAACCAGGCGCTGCAGGTCGGCCTCATCCACCAGCCCCTCGAAGGAGGGCATGATGGGCTCGAAGCCCACCACCACGTCCCGCTTCGGCTGCAGGATGGAATCGCGCAGATAGGCCGCGTCGGCCCGGATGGTCCGGCCATCGGCCAGATGCACCATGCGGCCATAGACCCCGTCGAGGGTCGGCGCATGCACCGCCGAGGCCGGCGCATGGCAGCCGGAACAACCGAGCGCGGTGAACAGCGTGGCGCCTTCCCCTGCCAGGTCGTCCTCCTGCGGCTGGGCAGCGACCCAGCGGGCGAAATCCTCCGGCTCCATCACCGTGACGGTGCCGCCCATGCGGGCATGATCCGTGCCGCAGAACTCGGCGCAGAACAGGTGGTATTCACCCGATGCGGTAGGACGGAACCACATCTCGGTGAAACGCCCGGGCAGGACATCCTGCTTCAGGCGGAAGGCCGGAACGAAGAAACTGTGGATGACATCCTGCGAGGTCATGACCAGCCGCACCGGCTCGCCACGCGGCACGTGCAGGGCGTTGATTTCCCGTGCGCCGTTGGGATAGCGGGTCTTCCACATCCACTGCTTGGCGAGGACATGGACCTCGAGCGCACCGGGTGGCGGGTCGCTGGCCTTGAGCTGCATCGCACCGGCCCACCAGAACAGGAACAGCGCGAGGAAGAGCGTCGCCACCGTCCAGCCGATCTCGACGTCGCGCCGGAGAAATTTCGGCAGATCGCCGCGTGGCGCGGCGGAACCGCGGCGGTAGCGGATGCAGAAAACCAGCAACAGCCCGCCGACCAGCAGCAGGATGGCACCGGAGATTACCATCAGGCCGCTGAACAGCAGATCGACCCGTGCCGCCTGCTCCGAGGCGGTGGGTGGCCAGAGCGGCAGGCCGTTCACGCCCCGCGCTCCCGGCGCCGCAGCAGCACGAAGCTGCCGGCAAGAAGCCCGATGGTCGCTACCCCGCCGATGGCCAGGACGCCGCGCAATACGGCGCCATGGCCCGAGGCGGCACTGGCGCAGAGCAGCCGCACCTGCGCAAAAAGCCCGGGCTCCGCCGCCCGCCCGGCGGCACGCAGCGCTGCCCGCAGGTCCTCCGGTTCGGCGCCGAGGGCGGGCAGGATCGCCGAGAGCCTGCCGTCGCCCTGCAGCACGAAAAGCGCCAGCGGATGGTCGAAGCCATCGCCGCGTCGCGTGGCGGCATAGCCCAGGGCCTGCATTGCGGTCGCCAGTGCCGGCTCGCCCGCTGTCAGGAAGGCGGCAGTCCGGGCCAGGGCGCCGCTGTCCCCGAGCCAGGCCTGGCGCATGGCCCTGGCCTTGTCCGGCCCATCGGCGGCATCGAGACCGAGGACGACCAGCCGGTAGTCCTGCCCCGGCCGCAGCCCGGTGCCGGGCAGGGCCGCTGCGGCGAGGCCGAGCGCCGTGCCGCAGAGCGTGGTGCAATCGTAGTCGGCGAAGGCGAAGATCACCGGCAGGCTGCCGATGGCTTCGCCCAGCGTGAACGGCTGGCCCGCCGCATCCCGCACCGGGAGGCCGAGCGGCAGCGCCGCGCCGGGCGGCGGTGCTATCCCAGGCTCCTCGGCATGCAGCCGTGCGGCTGGCGACAGGACGGGCATCGAAGCCATCAAACCCAGCAGGCAACGGCGCTTCATCGGCGTGGATCCGGGATGCGCGCCGGGTCGAGCGGGTCGAAGGCGCCGCTGCCGCGCGAGGCGATCATCGCCATCGCCCGCTCGATCGGGATCTGCACCAGGCCAAGCTCGCGGTCGGCCCAGGCATAGCCGGTGAGGCGGGCGTATTGCGCTGCCTGGTAATCGCGCAGATCCCCTGCCGGGTCGCTCTGCAGCCGCGGCGGCGCGAAGACGGTGGGCTTGAAATTGGCGGGGGCGGGTGAGCCACCAAAGCGCTGGAACAGCCAGACCGCCCCAAGCACCGTGGCCACCAGTCCCAGGGTGCCCAGGCCCACGCCGACGACCAGCCAGGGCCGCAGACCTGACGGCTCCCTGCGTTCCGTCAGGCTGGTGTCATGCACCATGCGGCACCTCCCGTCCCAGCCGCGCGGCGAAGGGACCGCCGGCCAGGCCCATCCAGATCCCGCCCATGGCAAGGGTCCCGAGCGCGGCCGAGCCGATCGCCCGGGGGCCGAAGGTCGGCCCGACCAGCCAGACGATGTGCATCCAGACCCCCGCCAGCACGCCGGCACCGATCCAGGCCAGTGCGCGGGGGCTGCGTCGCATGACCGCGGGCAGCAAGGCGGCGATCGGCGACAGGGCGGTGAGCGCGACGGTGCCACCCTGCAGCAGGATCCAGGGCGGCGCCTCGCGCTTGAGGAACCAGTCCGCCTTGTCCGGCAGGTTGCCGTACCAGGAGACGAGGAATTGCGCGAAGCCGAGGTAGATGGCACCGATCGCCGCCGCCATGATCAGCTGCGCCAGGTCGCCCGCCTTGCCCCGGAAGCCCTGCGTCTCCGGCTCCAGCAATGCCGCCCAGGCCAGGGCGGCCAGCAGCTGCGTCACGCCGAGGGAGGCGCCGAAGACTGTCGAGCGGAAGGGCGGCTCGAGCGAAAGAATCCAGTCGACCCCGAGGATGGTGACGGCGACCACATGGAAGATCAACGCCGGGGCACCCACCGCTGGCCGGCGTGCCCTGCCGCCGACCAGCAGCATGCCGAATACCGACCAGCCTGCCAGCGCCAGCGCTCCGCGCAGGACGAAGCCGGGCAAGTTCAGGTACCACTGCACCACCACGGCACGCGGCATCACCGCCGGATCCGCGACCCAGGGCCAGACCGCGGCGGCATCGAGCAGCAGCGGCAGCGCCAGCAGGGCGAAGACCGGCAGGGTGGCCACCGCCGGCGCCAGCACCGGAAAGAGTGGCGCCAGCCAGAGCCCGCCGGTGAGCGCATGCAGCGCCAGCACCGCATAGGCGCCAAGGGCGATGCCGAGCCAGAACAGCAAGCCTGCCAGCCAACCCGCCAGGGCGATGCCGGGTTCGACAAAGCCCCAGACCGCCAGCAGTCCGGTGCCGGCCAGCCCAGCCAGCACCAGCCGCCCGGCATGGCGGCGCAGCCAGGCCGGCGCACTCATGGCAGCTGCTCCCGCGCATCGGGAACGGCGGCCAGTGCGACGCCGCGTGAGAGCTGCAGCGCGCGGATATAGGCGATGATGGCCCAGCGATCGGCGGGCTGCACCCGCGCCGCATAGCCGTACATGACGCCATAGCCCTTGGTGATGACCTCGAAGAGGTAAGGCGCCGGCGCGGCCCGCAGCCGCGCGGTGTGATAGCTCGGCGGGCGGGGGAAGCCGCGGCGCGGGATCATGCCGTCACCGTCGCCCACCGGCCCATGGCAGGGCGCGCAGAAGATGCCGAAGCGTTCCTGCCCACGTGCCAGCAGCGCCGGCGTCGCCTCAGGCGGATCGACCATGGCGGCATCGCGGGCCAGGTCGCCGCGGGCGACCACCCCTGCCGGCAGGGGCCGTGCCGAACTGCCGTCCGGCCAGAGCGGGGAGGGCTCGTAGGTATCGTAGCGGCGCTGCTGCGTCATCTCCTGCTTGCAGGCGCCAAGGGCCAAAGGCAGCAGCAGCAGGGCGGCGCGCATCAGCCCACCTCCCGGATCGCCAGCGGGCCAAGGTCCCCGAGCGCCGCCGCGAGCTGCGCCGCATCGACGGCGGGATCGGCGACGGCGAGGAAGAAGCGGTCCTGGCTGGCGCGCGCGAAACCCTGTGCGGCGAAGGCCGGATGGTGCAGCCGTGGCAGCCCGGTGGAAATCAGGAAAGCCACGATGCCGGTCAGCGTCGCGCCGAGAATGACGGCCTCGAAGCTCGGGATCAAGAAGACCGGCCAGCTATGCAGCGGCCGCCCACCGGAATTGAGCGGATAGCTCAGCACCGCGCTATACCATTGCAGCCAATAGACGAAGGAACCACTGGCGAGGCCGCCGATCAGCATGGCCCGGAGGATGCGCGGCGTCCCGAGGCCGAGCGCTTCCGCCAGCCCATCGATGGCGAAGGGCACATGCGCGTCGAGCCCATGCCAGCCGGCATCCCGCGCTCGGCGGGCAGCATTGAGCAACGTCTCGGGGTCCCCGAACTCGGCCAGCAGCACATGCTTGCCGCTCATGCCCTTGCTGCCTTTTCCTCGTGCAGGCTCTTGTTCAAATCATGCATGGCGACTGCGGGGAGAAGCCGCACGAAGCAGAGGAAGAGGCAGCCGAAGACGCCGATGGAGCAGCCGAGCGTCGCCCAGTCCCAGAAGGTCGGGATGAAGACGTGGCGCATGCTCGGCAGATGCGTGTGGGACAGGGTATTCCAGATGATCAGGATGCGTTCCAGCCACATCCCGATATTGACGACGATGCTCACGGCGAAGGCGACGGCAATGCTCCGCCGCATCCGGCCAAGCCATAGCAGCTGCGGCACCAGCACGTTGCAGCAGAGCATCAGGTAGTACAGCGGCGCATAGTCGCCGGTGAAGAGGAAGCGCAGATGCTCCTGCTCGGACCTTTCGCCGCCGTACCAGGTGGTGAACCATTCGGTCAGGTAGGAAAGACCCATGGCGACGGAGCCGGCGAGCACGATCTTGCCCATCGCGTCGAAATGCCGCGCGGTGATGACCTCCTGCAGCCCGAGCCCCCAGCGCAGCAGGACGGCCAAGGTGATCACCATGGCGAAGCCGGAGAACATGGCGCCGATGACGAAATAGGCCGGGAAGATCGTTTCCTGCCAGCCCGGCATCAGGCTGGCCGCGAAATCCATGCCGACCACGCTGTGCACCGAGACCACCAGCGGCACCGCGAGCCCGGCCATGGCACGGTAGAGCATGTCATGCGCGTGCCAGTGCCGTGCCGAGCCACGCCAGCCGAGGGCGAAGATGCCGTAGAGATACCGTGCCAGCCGCCCCTGCGCACGGTCCCGCATGGTGGCGAGATCGGGGATCAGCCCCCAGTACCAGAACAGGATTGAGAAGATGATGTAGGTGGAAATGGCCGCGAAATCCCAGACCAGGGCGCTGCGCCATTGTGGCCAGAGCTCCATGGTATTCGGGTAGGGCAGCAGCCAGTAGAAGCGGTAAGGCCGCCCGAGATGCATGATGGGAAACAGCCCGGCGATGGTAGCGGCAAACAAGGTCATCGCCTCGGCGAAGCGGTTGATGGAGGCGCGCCAGCTCTGCCGGGTGAGCAGCAGCAGCGCCGAGATCAGCGTGCCGGCATGGCCGATGCCAAGCCACCAGACGAAATTGGCAATGGCGAAGCCCCAGACGACAGGCGTGTTGATCCCCCAGATCCCCACCCCCTGAATGAACAGCCAGGCAAGACAGCCGGCGAAGCCCAGCGTCAGCAGCAGCGCGATGCCGAAACCGCTCCACCAGCGCCGCCCAGCGCGGTGCTTCAGCACCGGATCGGCGACCACGTCGATCATCTCGGCATAGCTGGCCTCCGGCGGCAGCGCCGGCGCGCTCATGCGCTGTCCTCCAGTGCCGGATTCGGGTTGCGCACGCGCTTGAGGTAGGTGGTCCGTGGCTTGGTCCCGAGATGGCCGAGCAGCGCGTAGTGATGCGGTTCCTGCCGCAGGCGGGAGGGATCGGAGTCCGCGCGGTTCAGATCGCCGAAATGGATGGCGCGGGTCGGGCAGGCCGACTGGCAGGCGGTCACCACCTCGCCTTCCCCGATCCGGCGATCCTCCTTCTCCGCGGTGCGCCGGGCGGCGCTGATGCGCTGCACGCAGTAGGTGCATTTCTCCATCACGCCGCGGGCGCGGACGGTGACTTCCGGATTATGCTGCGCGGCGAGGACCGGAGCGCCCTGGTTCTTGTATTCCTGCCCATCGGCATAGCCGAAGAAGTTGAAGCGGCGCACCTTGTAGGGGCAGTTGCTCTGGCAGAAGCGGGTGCCGATGCAGCGGTTGTAGACCTGGACGTTCAGCCCTTCATGGTCGTGAACCGAGGCGGCAACGGGGCAGACCGGCTCGCAGGGCGCCTGTTCGCAATGCATGCAGGGCACCGGCTGGAAGCCCGGGCGCTGTTCGCCGCCAGCGTCCTGCACGTAGGTATCGATCCGCAGCCAATGCATGTCGCGGCCGCGGGCGACTTCCTCGGGGCCGACGACCGGGATGTTGTTCTCCGACTGGCAGGCAACGACGCAGGCGTTGCAGCCGATGCAGAGCGTGGTGTCGATCGTCATGGCCCAGGCATAGCCGTCGTAGCGGAACGCCGGATAGAAGCTCGGTAGCTCGGGCGCCTCCGCGGTGCCATGCAGCGCGGCCTCCAGCGGCACCAGGGGCAGCAACTCCCGCGCCTCGCCTTCCAGCCGCTGGTCCTCCTGCGCCAGCACCGGCGGGGCACGGCGTCCAGTCGGTGTCAGCCGCAGGTCCGGCAGAACCCAGAGTGCATCGGACCGCCGCAGCCGATAGGCATCGGCGCCGATGCCGGTGCCGATCGCCCCGGCTCGGGTCCGGCCGTAGCCGAGGCTCAAGGCCACCACGCCGGGCGCAATGCCGGGATCCAGCAGGACAGGAACCTCCAGGCTGCGGCCTTCAACCTCCAGCCGTGCCAGGTCTCCCTGCCGCAAGCTATGCCGCGCCGCCTCCGCGGGTGCCAGCAATGCGGCATTGCCCCAGACCTGGCGCGTCAACGGCCGTGGGCATTCCTGCAGCCAGGCATTGTTGGCGAAGCTGCCGTCCCAGGCCGCGGCATCGGGCCGCAGCACCAGGGTGAGCCCGGCGTGGTCAGGCATCGCCGCCAGTTCCGGCAGTCGTGGCTCAGGCGGCGCCACCCGCGGCGCGGCGCTGTCCGGCACCACACCGTCATGCAGGCAACGCCGCCACCAGGATTCGAAAGCCGCCGGCGCCCGGTCGGCGTGCCAGGTCTCGCGCACCGCGTCATGGGCCGCAAGGTCGAGCTGGCCGAGCGCCACGCCGAGCAGCGTCGCGGCTGACCGGGTCGCATAGAGCGGCCGGATCAACGGCTGCATGATGGCGGCGGTGCCGTCCCGCGTGCGCAAGTCGCCCCAATCCTCCAGCGGATGCGGCGCGGGCAGGTGCCAGGTCGAGAGGGCCGCCGTCTCGTCCACCTGCATCCCGTGGTGCAGCACCAGCGGCACCTTCCCGAGGGCGGCGGCAAAGTCGAGATCCGCCGGCGCGTCGTAGACGGGATTGGTGCCGAGGATCACCAGCGTATCGGCCTGTCCGGCCCGCATCGCCGCGACGAGCTCCGCGAGCGGCGCCGGCCCGTCCTGCGGCGGCGGCCAGACCGGGGCGACCAGTTCCACCGGCGCCGCCAGCTTGGCATTCAGCCAGTGCGTCAGCGCATGCAACTCAGGCGCCAGGGCCTCGCCCGCCAGGACCAGCGCTGCGCCGTGATGTGCCCTCAGGTCTGCCGCCATGGCGCGCAGCAGGCGCTGCCGCTCCTCCGCCAGGATGGGTCGCGGCAACGCGGCGCCGAACTCCGCCGCCAGCCAGGTCAGGATGGCGGGAAATTCCTCCGGCCGGACCAGGCGGTGGTGGTCGGCATTGGCGCCGGTCAGCGACATCGCAGGCTCCAGCGCATAGAGCCGGCCGAAGCGGCTCCCTGCCGCCCGCGCCTGGCGCTGGGCAGCGAAGGCCCGCGCATGGCCGATCTGCCCGGGGCCGGGCCCGAGCGGGTCGGCATTGAGGCAAAGCACCACCGCGGCCTGATCGAGCCGCGGCAGCGGGTCGAGCGGCTGGCCAAAGGCGAGCATTGCGCCGCGCCGGGCATTCTCCTCCGCCACCGCCGCATGCGCGTGCCAGACCATGCGCGGGAAGCGCTGCCGCACCGCGCCGATCAGCCGCAGCAGCGTGGGCGAAGTGACCGGGCCGGTCAGCAGCCGCAGCCCTTCCCCCTGCCGCGTCCGCAGTGCCTCCAGCCGCGGCAGGACGGCGGCGAGGCAGCCTTCCCAGGTGGCGACCTGGCCGCCCTGGCGCGGGCTGCGCGAGCGGTCCGGGTCATAGAGCTGCATCAGCTCCGCCTCGGCGAAGGCATCCGTCGCGCCGAGGCTGGCCGGATGCGCCGGATTGCCCTCGATCTTGACCGGCCGTCCCTCGAAGGCGGTACAGAGGACGCCACGGCCATAGCCGTTCAGCGGCAGGGCAGTGGCGAAGCGCTGCGGCACGCCGGGGGTGAGGGTCTCCGGCTGCTCGACATAGGGGAGGATCTCCTCCTCCGGCTTGGAGCAGGCGACCAGCGTGCCGGACATCGCCGCGGCGAGCAGGCCGAGCGCCGCCTGGCGGCGGGAGAGGAGATCACCACTCACCGGTGGCAGACCGAGCAATCGGCAAGGTGCTCGGTGCGGATGCCGTAGTGGCCGATCAGCGCCGCGCCTTGCTTGTCCTGGTCCGCCGGCGGCGACCAATGGCCGGCGAAGACTTCGTTTTCCGGTCTCAGACGCGGCGCCGGATTGGCATGGCAATCGAGGCACCACCCCATGGTCAGCGGGGCCGCCTGACGCATCAGCGGCATGGTATCCACCGGACCATGGCAGCTGGTGCAGCCGACGCCCTTCGTCACATGGATGCTATGGTCGAAATAGACGTAGTCCGGCAGCGCGTTCACCCGGCGCCAGCGGATGGGCTTGCCCTCCGCCAGGCTGCGCCGCACCGGCTCCAGCACCGCCGCATTGGTCCAGAGCTGCGAATGGCAGGTCATGCAGGTATGGGTCGGCGGCAGGCCAGCGAAGCGCGATGTCTCGACCGAGGTATGGCAGTAGCGGCACTCGATACCGAGGCCGCCGACATGATGCTCGTGACTGAAGGGGACCGGCTGCTCGGGCGTGATGGTCTGGCCGGTGACGTAGGGGGTGTACTGCAGCACGATCAGCAGCCCGATCACGCAGAGCGGCGCGAGGAAGACACCGACGAAGGCAAGGCGTACCGCAAGCGTGGCCCAGGGCGGGAAAAGCTGGGCGGCCGCGGCATCGCGCGAACGGCGGGCACCATCGGGTTCATCGCGCACCGCTCATCTACCCATTCCTGCGCCCACGAAACGGTCTGATCCGCTTCAGTTGCCGATCGCTGGAACGTCGCGACGTCGTCAGGTTTGCTGCTGCGCGATGGCTACACGGAGTAGTTATGAGATTGATTTTTCATGTACTTTTTTCCATCTGCGGCAGATCAGAATCGCCAAGTCCCGCGAACCAATCTGCATAGGGCGTGTTGCGCGCCATATGGCGGGTATAGTCGGGAGCACCGTCGTCCCACCAGACCGGGCCGCGCTCGCCGAGTGCCTGCTTCGCGATCTCGACCTGCGCCCGTGCCGCCTCCCGGGCGGCGGCATCGTTCTGGCGCATCGCCTGCCCCTTGGCCCGGCGGGCCGTCATCAGCGCCTGCACCAGCACGGCCCGTTCGGCCGGGTCGAGGCGAGGATCGCTGCAGCGCCAAAGCCGGCCGCGGACGACGAAGTATCGTCCATCCGGCGTCACCGGATGGGTCTTATGCACGGCCGCACGCCCTGGCCCTTGCCGTGCGGCCACGGCGGCGAGGATGGCGCGTCGCGCGGTGGGGCTGGCATCCGGCCAGGCGGCGATCTCGGCCAGACTGCGATGGCAGCCCAGGCAATGCTGCTGCGTCGGATCCAGCGTGCAATGGCCGGTGCAGGGCGAGGCGGAGGGATCGGTCATCGCGCATCTCTTTCCTGCCTGGATAGCCGGCGCGGCCATCCGCCAGGTCGCTGCCGATCCTGCCGCGGGATGAATACCTGATACATGATGCCGCGGGCTGCATTCGCCACCTCGGTAATGACCGCGGTAAGATCCGGCAGCCGGATTCCCTCGGGATCGCGGCAGTCCCGGTCTTGGTCGCGGCCATGAACGAAGTAACGCGGCATAGAGCAAGCCTGACGAGCCGCATCCACCGCGCACCAAAAACGAAGGCGCGGGTCCGGCCTAGCGCCGATAGGGCATGCGGCGTCCGCCCTGATCGAACAGCCGGTCCAGCGCGCGGCGCACTACCCCGTAGCATTCGCAACTCGCATTCTCGAGGCCTGGCCGGTCGAGGATGGCGATCTGCCCGTTGCTGTAGCGGATCAGCCCCGCCTTCTGCAGCGTGCCTGCCGCCACGGTGACCCCCGCCCGGCGGACGCCCAGCATCATGCCAAGGAACTCATGGGTCATCGGATAGGTATCGTCCTGGACCCGGTCATGCGCCATGAGCAGCCACCGCGCGAGCCGCTGGGCGATGTCATGGCGGCCGTTGCAGGCCGCGGTCCGTGCCACCTGCGCATGCTGGACCAGGGCATAGCGATGCAGCAGGCGGCGCAATCCGGGCAGTTGCTCAAGCGCCTCCTGGAAGGCCGCCGCCGGCAGCCGCAGCGCTGTGCCGGCGCATTGCACCATGCCCTCCAGGTCATCGAGGATGTCATCGAGCAGCAGCTGCAGGCCCAGCATGCCCTCATGGCCGACCAGCCCGACCTCGGCGGCATCGCCATCCTCCATATAGGCCAGCATGGACATCCAGCCGGTCTCGATGAAGTAGACCGCCGATTGAGGCTCTTCCGGGTGCTGCAGGATCTGCCGCATCTCCAGTTCGACCGGCTCCAGCCTTGGCCAGAGCATGGCCAGGTCCTCAGGCGACAGCGCTTGCAGAAGGCGGTTGCGCACTGCAGGTGCTTCGGCAGGATAGGTCAAGGCAGGCTCCTTCCGTGATGTGGCGGGAGCACATGTCTCTCTCAGTCATCCACGGCCGGCTGGGCGAATGATGAATCAGGGAAACACCAATTCCAGGCGGCCGTCTGTACGGCAATGACACACTGGGTCCACGTGCCTCATGCGGGGTGGTTATCCGCACTGCCCGGCAAGGCAAGGTGGAAGGCCGGGAACCCGCGGACACACAACATCGGGGCGGCCGCTGCGCAGCACCTAACCCTGTCTTCAGCGGATCAATTCGCCGCCATCGGCCAATGCCTGGATACATTCCGGAAGCGGATGACACCGAGGATCTGCCCGACCTCGTCGGCGATCTCGAGCCGCTGGCTCAGCGTCGCGCCCACCAGCCTGGATGACTGCGGCTGGGCTTGGCACGACAGCCGGCCGGCCGAGCTGAGCATCCTACCCGTCGGCTGCCTGCAGATGGAGCATCATGCCTGGCCCGGCCAGCAAAGGCTGCTGCACCACCGCCAGCCCGCGGCATCCACACGGATACGCCTGAGCGATCCGCCGACCGTATCGTTCACGGTGCCGGGAGGGTGGCGGTGCCGGTACGTAAACGCGCCGACGCCGGACGGGACCGGCCCCAGCTTCCCTGCATGCCCGGCCGCTTCCATGTCGCGGATCGCGGTGCTTCGCCATTCGGTCTCAGGTCGAGGCCTGCTGCCAGACGCGATGGAATCTTCTGGCCTATCCGCAACGATACGCCGCCGATAGTTCTGGGCGGTTGAGGGAGCCATCATGTCCAGCGACTTCCATGCAGACCTTGTCGCCCTGATGCCCAAGCTGCGGGTGCAGGCGCTCGCCTTGAGCCGCAACCGCGCGACGGCGGACGACCTGGTGCAGGATGCGGCGATGCATGCGCTCGCGGCCCGGGACAGCTTTACGCCGGGAACCAATTTCCGTGCCTGGATGTATCGCATCCTGCGCAACCGCTTCATCAGCGGCCTGCGCAAGCGCCGCGACATCATCGATATCGAGGATGCGCCGGCCGCCGCCCTGGCCGTGCAGGACAGCACCGAGGACCGGCTTACGCTGCAGGAATTGCAGAAGGCGCTTGACACCTTGCTGCCGGTCCAGCGCGAAGCTCTGTTCATGGTCGTCCTGCAGGGCATGTCCTACGAGGAAGTCGGGGCCGCAACCAACTGCGCCGTCGGCACCGCGAAAAGCCGGGTGTTCCGGGCGCGGCGCCACCTCGCTGCCTGCCTGCTGGGCGATGCGGATGCGAAGCCCGGACTTGGCGGCAAGGCGGGCACCGCCTTGGCCGAGGAATTGCTGCTGCGCCACGACCGCTATGCGATGCCGGGCTAGGCGTTTGCCTCGCTCCGCCTTGTCGGGCTGCTGACCGGCAGCGCGGCACTCGGACCTCTGGCGTCAGCGCAGGAACCCGTATCCCAGGGATCAGGCGCCGAAGGCACAGGTCTGGCGTCCTCGTGGCTACGACCTTGGAACAGGGCGATCTGGCCCTGCTGGACCTTGCCAGAGTCTCGCTGCGAAGCCACCGCCGCATCACCGGGACATCGGATTTTCGGGGCAGCGGCGTGAACTCGCCCGCCGGCGCGCATGTGCCGAGCAGGATTGCCGCTTGCCAGGCAAGGCTCGGCGATTCGCCGACGCCGGCTGGCATGGAGGCTTGCGCCCCCATGCTGGCAACAAGATGCCGGTCGCTGGTTCAGCGCCAGTCGCGGCGATACCAGGGCCGCGGTTCCGCAGCCGTGACGCGACCGACGAGGAAAGCGACCGCCGCGATCAGGCCCATGGTCACCAGCGGATAGCCGCGCAGCAGCTGGGATGCTTCCTCGGTTCCGGCTGCGACGGCGTTCCGTGCCTTGCGTCCGACCTGATCAAGAAGCGGGCCGGCGTCCCGGCTCAGTTCCGAAGCCTTCTCGGAAACGGTGTCGGCGGCATCGCTGATCGCGTCCCTGGCGCTGCCGGCAGCATTCCGGGCAGCCCCGGCGATCTTGTCGGCAGCACCTTCGGCCTGAAGCTTGGTATCTCCGGTAGCATTGCCGACTGCCGACTTGACGCTGCCCGTCGCTTTGTCCGCCATTCCGCTGATCCGGTCCTCGTTCATCGTTCTGTCTCCTGTACGCCATGCGAAGGATCGGCGGCGAGCCTGCCGCCACTATTCCTCCCACGGCGGTGGCCTAACGAGGCAGCGGCCGTGGGTATGCATCGGTGCCCTGGCGCATTGCATCGGTAAATTGATGCGGACGCACCAACCCGGGCCGGGGAAGGCCGTTGAGCGGACATGACCCCTCCTGTCCCGCCCAAGCACGCCGATACGCAACAACTCCGCTCCATCATCGCCGGTGTCAGCGATGGGGTGATCCTGATCGACCCTGACCAGCGCATTGTCTGGGCCAACCAACCCGCGCTCGATATGCATGGGGTGCCCGACCTCGCCGGCCTCGGCGGCACCGCCACCGGCTATCGTGACCGTTTCGAGCTGCGCTACCGCAACCGTCACCGGCTGCCCGAAGGCGAGTATCCGCTGGAACGGGTCATGGCCGGCGAGGCCTTCGACGAGGTGGTGGTGGAGGTCGGCCTCGCCGGTGAGGCCGATGCCCGCTGGACCCATCGCATCCGCAGCCTGGTGCTGACCGACGAGGCCGGCCTGCCCGATCTGCTGGTGCTGATCCTCCGCGACGAGACCGAGCGCTACGATGCCGAGGAGCGCTTCGAGCGAAGCTTCAACGCCAATCCCGCCCCAGCCCTGATCCTGCGCCTTTCCGATCTGCGGCACATCCGGGTCAATCGCGGCTTCCTGGAGATGACCGGCTACCGCGAGGACCAGGTCGTCGGCCGCTCGGCCTACGACGTGGATGTGCTGGAAGGCGCGGCACGGCGGGAACTGGCGGTGGAGCGGCTGCGGGAGGGACGCACCATCCCGCAGATGGAGGCCAGGCTGCAGCTTCCGGACGGGCGGGAAAAATGCGTCGTGCTGGCGGGCCAGCCGATCGATATCGGCAGCACGGCCTGCATGCTGTTCACCTTCGCGGATATCGATGCCCGCCAGCATGCCGAGGCCGCGCTGCGCCACAGCGAGGAGCGCTTCGCCCTGGCCTTCCGTGCCCTGCCGGTCCCGGCGGTGCTGGCATCCGCCGGCGACTTCCGCATCCTGCTGGCCAATGAGGCCTTCTGCCACAACACCAACCGCATGGAAGCCGATGTGGTGGGGCGCTCGGCCAAGGAATTGCCCCTCTGGGCCGAGCCGGAGGCCGCGCAGGTGCTGATGGACAAGTTCCGGCGCGAGGGACGCCTGGCCGGGGAGGACGCTGACCTGCAGGTGCGGGACGGCGGCGCCCTGGCCTGCCTGATCTCGGCCGTGGCGGTGGAGCTGGGGGGACAGCCCAGCATCCTGCTCGTGGCAGCCAGTGCCCCGGACCGCACCAGGACCAGGGCCGAGATCGCCGGTGCCGTGGCGGCGGCGATGACGGATGCCGAAACGATCACGACGCGCGTGCTGGATCATCTCGCCCGTTCCGGCGCCGCCATGCGCCCGGGGCGGGAGGAGCCTGCGCTCGCCGGCCTGCCGGCCAGGGCGCGGGAGGTATTGGGGCTGGTGTCGCAGGGCCTTGACGACGCCACCATCGCCGAACGCCTCGGCCTGAGCCGGACGACCGTCCGCAACCATGTGAACGGGCTGTACCGCCGCCTTGGGGTCGGGTCCCGGTCCCGATTGGTCGTCTGGGCGCATGAGCGTGGCCTTGGGGGGCGAGCCTGAGGCGAGATGGTCGGACGCTTCGCACCGGTGGGGTGATGCAGGCGCATCGGTGCCAGGCATGGGCGTCGCCGCAGCCGCTGCAACCGGCGGCGCGTCCGGTTGTTGCTGCTGCGCCACCCGGTGGGACTCGTTCTGGGTATGGCGAAGGACCATGCACCATGGACAAGGATCGTATCGAAGGGGCCGCCAAGCAGGCCTTGGGCTCCGTCAAGGAGGCCTTCGGGAAGCTGACCGGCGATGCCAGGACCCAGGCCGAGGGAACTGCCCAGAAGACCGAGGGCAAGGTCCAGACCGCCGCCGGCAGCGCGAAGGACATCCTTCGTGAGGCTGCCGGCAAACAGGGCTGACCTCACCCTCTGCCAGGTCGTTTTTCGTCTAAGCCCGGCCGTCGTAGCCGGACACAAAGGAATCACGCATGTCATCCACCCATCCTGGTCCGGCCTATGCGGGACCGGCTGTCACCGCCTCGGCTGCTGCTCCCTTGCCCCGCATATCCTGGGGTGCGATCTTCGCCGGTGCCGTCGTCGCCTTGGCGATCGGCCTTATGCTCAATGTGCTCGGCACGGCGATCGGCGCGACCCTGGTCGACGCCACCGCACGCGACACACCGGATGCATCCAGCTTCGGCATCGGCGCCGGACTATGGCTCCTGGTGTCGAACCTGATCGGACTTGGCGTCGGCGGCTATGTGGCGGCACGCCTGTCCGGCACGGCCAGCAACACCGATGCGACCCTGCACGGCATGGCCATGTGGGCCGCATCCTTTTTGATCTCCGCGGTACTGCTGGGCAATCTGGTTGCGGGCGTCGCCTCCACGGCGGCGAATGGCGTGACGGGTGCGATCGGTGGCATCGCCCGCGGCGCCAGCTCGGTGGCATCCGCCGCCGGAGAGCAGGTGGCTGACCGCACCAGCACCGGCACCATCCAGTCCGCCACGCAGCAGGTGATCGACCGCGCGCAGAATGCCCTCGCCGGCACCGGCAATCCCCCGGCCTCCATGACCTCGGACCAGCGCAAGGCCGAGATGGCGACGCTGGTGGGCCGGCGGGTGACCGACGGCAACCTGTCGGCCGGTGACCGTGAACGGCTCACCGCCCTGGTGTCGGCCGAGTACAACATCAGCCCGCAGGAGGCCCAGCAGCGCCTGACGCAGACCGAGCAGCAGGCCCAGCAGGCCTTGCAGCAGGCCGAGCAACGGACCCGCGAGGCTGCCGACGCCGCCGCCAAAGGGGCCTCGGTGGCATCCTTCTCGATCTTCCTGACCATGCTCCTGGGTCTGGTCGCCGCAGTGATCGGCGCGCGCCGGGGCACCCGTGACCATGCCGTCGTGTACGGCGACCGCATGGGACGCTGATAGCGAGCGTCTGGAAGGCTGGCTTGCGGGGCTGAACCGCCGCCGCAAGGCATGACGTACCGGCAGGCATGGTCCACGGATGGACCATGCCTGCGCCGATGACGCGAGAATTCCTGCAAACCTTTCGCATCGCCTTCTTGGCCCGGCGTTCGGCTGGCCGGCAGCGCCTGCTCCCCGAAGCCAATGGCCGATGCAGCATCGCTGCCAAGATTCGGCTGTGGGCGACATGCTCGATCCTGCATCCAGCAAGACGCGTCCTGCAGCCGCCATACCGGCGACCAGGGGCCGAAGTGTCGAGCCGCCTCGAGACGCGTATTCTGCGCCTTGCATCCATCCCGCTTACGATACCGAGGCTTTATTGCGCATCAGAATATTCATGGACGGGTTCTGAGGTATGGAACAATGAACAGCGCAGCCAAGGGACGTTCGAAGCGTACGACATGACATTGGATCAGGGACTTGCCTTCGGGCTGATGGGCGTAACCATCGGCTTCTTCGTGTGGGGGCGCTTTGCCTACGACGCCGTGGCTTTGGCGGCATTGCTGGCGGGGGTGCTGATCGGGGTCGTTCCGGCCGACAAGGCCTTCGAGGGATTTTCGGACGACGTGGTGGTGATCGTGGCCGCCGCATTGGTCATCAGCCAAGCGGTCGCCAAGTCTGGTGCCGTGGAAACTTTCATGCGCCCGGTGACGCCGCGGCTACAGACGGCGGCGATTCAGGTTCCCGTGCTCGCGGCTGTAACGATGCTGCTGTCGATGTTCACGAAGAACGTCGGTGCATTGGCCATCATGATGCCGGTCGCCCTCCAGATGTCACGCCGCACCGGCACGCCGGTTGCAGCCCTGCTGATGCCGATGGCGACAGCGGCCATGGTCGGCGGCGTGGTTACCCTGGTGGGAACCGCCCCCAATATCATCATGTCCCGGGTGCGGGAGGAACTGACGGGCGCGCCGTTCCGGATGTTCGACTACATGCCCGTAGGACTTGGGGTTTGCGCCATGACGCTGCTCTACCTGACGGTGGGGTGGCGCCTGCTGCCGGGCAAGCGCAAAGGCGCCTCCTCGATTGAGGCAGCCTTCAACATCGGCCATTACACACTCGAGGCACGGGTGCTCGAGGGATCCAAGGCCGTCGGGATGACGGTGGCCGAAGTGCAGGCCCTCAGTGAGGGGGAGGTCCAGATCTCCGCCATCCTGCCGGGCCGTGGCGAGGAGCATCCGCCCGCCGATGGCGGTGGACTGGCTGCGGTTGTGGAAGATGCGAGTCCCGGAGTACCCGACCTCGAGCATCGGCTGGCCTCGGGCGAAGGACTGATGCTGCGCGGCGAGGCGGCGGAGTTGGAGCAGCTGGTCGCGGCCGCCGGGTTGACACTCGCCGGTGAGGGCCCTGCCGCCGACGACCCCAGCACGGATGATGACGATCTGCGCGTGGTGGAAGGCGTGGTGACCGGCGAAAGTCCCCTTGTCGGGCGCACGCCCGCCGCATTGACCTTGCGGTCGCGCCATGGCCTTTCCCTTCTGGCCGTGAGCCGGCGCGGCAAGGAGCAGTTGCGCGACCGCATCGCCCAGATGCGGTTGCGCACGGGCGATGTGGTGCTGCTGCGGGGGCTGACGGCCACGGTGCCGGATAAGCTGGGCGAGTTGCGCATCCTGCCGCTGGCCGAGCGTGCCGTGGCACTCGGCCGGGGCAAGCGGTCCTGGATTCCCTTCGCCGTGCTGGCCGCGGCGATGCTGCTCGTGGCCGTGGGTGTGTTGAAAGTCGCCACCGCCTTCTTCGGGGCCGTCATCGCGCTGCTCATGCTGCGGGTCATGACCACGCGCGAGGCCTATGACTCGATCGACTGGCCCGTTGTCGTATTGCTGGCTGCCCTGATCCCGGTGAGCGGCGCCATCCAGGATACCGGGGGCACGGATCTGCTCGCGGGCTGGCTTACCGCAGCGGTCAGCGGCTTGCCGAGCATGGTCTCGCTGGGCGTGACGATGCTGCTGGCCATGGCGGTGACGCCCTTCCTGAACAATGCGGCGACCGTTCTGGTGATGGGCCCGATCGCAGCGACCTTGGCGAAGCAACTCGGCCTGAATTCCGACCCTTTCCTCATGGCGGTGGCGTTGGGCGCGGCGAGCGACTTCCTCACGCCCATCGGGCATCAGTGCAACACGCTGGTGATGGGGCCGGCAGGCTACCGCTTCGGCGATTATACGCGACTTGGCTTGCCGCTCTCGATCCTCGTGCTCCTGGCGGGTGTGCCGCTCATCGCCTTCTTCTGGCCATTGGCACCGCACTGAGGGCCCCGGAGCCGCAGTCCGATCGAGCCGGGACGCCCTGGCCGCGCGATAGCATTCGCGCGGCCAGTCGATCGGCAGGGGCTCGCCGGTTGGCTGCACCACCGCTTCCAGCATCTGCCCCAATGCAACCAGATCCTGCGAGGCGGGCAAGTCCATCGTGCTCGCATATTGGTCGTCACCGCACCGGGTCTGATCCTGGCGCAACGCTGGGAATTCACCAGCGTCCTCCCCCGCCGCGGCCGGCGCGGCCGTGACCTGGGGCTCAAGGATCGCTGACCGCCGGCTGCTTCAGTGCCGGTCGGCTTTGGCCGTCTGGCCGGCTGCCAGCGGCCCGGCATCGAACGCCCGGCGCCGGGTGGGAATGCAGCGGCTCGGTGGAATATCCCCAGTCGCGGAAAAGGGCGGGATTGCCCGCCCTTCCGCCTGTCGATCCTCGGCTGCGACACGATTGCCGCGACGAGGATCAGTCCACTTCCTGCGCCGCGCCGGCTGGCATCAGGCCGGCCCCATGCAGGAACCCGCCACGTTCCATGTCGCGGCGGATCGCGGTGCCCCAGATCACCAGCGCAACGCTGGCGGCCAGGCTCACCAGACCCATCACTGCAGACATCGTCATTCTCCTGGAGCAAACCCCGAACGCGTGGAATCGGTCCGCAAGGGCAGTTCGCTCGTTTACGCGATGATCCAGCGCTGATGCCGTGAGTCTTGGCAAACGAACATTGGCGCCGGAGGACGGCCCGGTCGGCGCCTCATGCGCCTGGCCTGCAACCGTGTGATTCCAACGCACCGAAGATGGGCATCGGGACCCTGGGACCCAAGCCGATCCGGGCCTCGGCTGCCTGCGCATCTCACCCGCCAGCCATGCCGGAAGGGCAGGGGTCCGGCCCTTGGCACCACTCGCCTGTCTCGTTGCAACGGGCACCGCCGAGCAAGCATGACGGAAGCACGCCATGCGGCCCGTCGCCCATGTCGCGGCGGCCGCCTGCGCGCAGACCGCCGCGGCGGTGCGGTCGGCCCGGACCAGACGGCGGAAGGTTGCCGTACCGCTCCAGAGTCGCTGCTATTCGAGCGTCCCGAAGCGGTAGCCGATCCCAGGCTCGGTCCGGATCAGTCCAGCCGCCGCGCCCAGCTTCTGCCGCAGGTGGCCGATGTAGACGCGCAGGTACTGCGCATCCTCGGCATGCGCCGGCCCCCAGACGGCCGACAGAAGCTGCCGCTGCGTGATCACCCGTCCGGGCATGCGCGCCAGGACCATCAGCAGATCCCATTCGCGGGGCGTCAGATGAAGCGGTTCCGGCGCGCCATCGATCCTTGCGGTGCGCTCCACCGCGTTGATTTCGAGCGGACCCATCCTGAAAACCGCAGGCTCCGCGGCGGCCGCGCTCGACGCGCGTCGCAGCGCCACACGCACCCGCGCCAGCAACTCCCCCAGGGCGAAGGGCTTCTCGATATAGTCCTCGGCGCCCGCATCGAGGGCAGTCACCTTTTCCGCCTCCTGGTCGCGGGCCGAGAGGACGATTATAGGCGCCTTGCTGAAGGCACGCAGGCGCGGAATGACCGCCTGCCCATCCAGGTCGGGCAACCCAAGGTCGAGCATCACTGCCGCCGGATTATGCGCGGCGGCCAAGCGTAGTCCCTCGGCCGCCGTCTCCGCCCGCAGCGTTGCATATCCCGCGGCTTCCAGGGCGGGACCGAGGAATCGATGGATCTGCGGCTCGTCGTCGATCACCAGGATGCGTGCTGGGCTCATGTGGGAAATCTCACTGTCAGCCGTGTGCCGTGCCCGTCCCGCACCGGACTCTCGGCGGCAATCCGCCCGCCCATGGCCGCGACCAGGCCTTGGCAGATGGAGAGGCCGAGGCCGGAGCCCGCCGCGATGCGGTCGGTACGGGTGGCGCGGTAGAAGGGGTCGAAGATGCGGCGCAGATCGGCCGGCGGAACCCCGGGTCCGTCATCCTCGACGTAGAGCACGATCTCGGGCCCATCGCGGAAGGCGCCCACCATGACCTGCCCGGCGGGGCCGGAGAATTTCAGCGCATTGTCGAGCAGGTTGCCGAGGACCTGGTCGAGCAGCACCGGGTCGATCCGCGGCTCCGGCAGCCGCGCCGGGAAATCCCGCCGGATGCGGCGCGTACCGGATCCCTCGGCCCGACTGGTGGCAACCTCAAGCGCTTCGGCGGCATCCACCGGCTCGCGGCGCGGTTTGATTTCGCCGGCTTCGACACGCACCATGTCGAGAATATTGGAAAGGAAGCGCCCCATCCGTGCAGCCTCCTCGACAACCGTTGTCAGCAGGTCGGCGCGCGTCGCCTCCGGCAGCCGCTCGCCGTTCTCGCGCAGCGTCTCGGCCGCACCGCGGATGGTGGTGAGGGGGGTGCGAAGATCGTGCCCCAGGGACGTCAACAGGGCGGTGCGCAGCGCCTCCGTCTCCGCCCGCGCGGCACCGCGTGCCCGCTCCTCCATCAACTGCGCCCGCTCGATGGCGACCGCGGCTTGGTCGACGAGGGCGGTCACCGCCCGGCTGCGTTCCGCGTCGAGCTCGCCCGTCTCGGCATGCTGCAAGCCGATCAGGCCGACGATGCCGCGGGCGGTCCGCATCGGCCGGAACTGCCAGCCCACGGCAGGCAGGGTATCCGTGCCACTTCCCGTCGCCCGGCCATGCACGAAAGCCCAGCGTGCCGCCGCCATGGATGCCTCGTCCGGCTCCGCCTCGACAGGCCGGGCGGCGCGAACGACCAGCTCCGGCGGCGCCTCCGGCAGGCCGTCCGGCAAAGGCATCAGCACGCAGGCGGCCCGGCCCGTCACGCGCCCCGCCTCCTCCGCAACCGCGGTCTGCAGGTCGCCGAGCGTGCCCGGCGCGCCGAGACGGCGGGAGAACTCGACGAGGCGCCTCAGGCTGAACAGCCGCGCCTGGGCGGCACGGACCGAGCGCCCGAGCCCGCCCGTGGTACCGACCAGCAGCAGGGCGACGAGGCTGAAGACGACGACGCCGACCACGTCCTGGGCGCTGGCGATGGTCAGCTCGTAGCGCGGTGGCAGGAACAGGAAGTTCCAGCACAGGAAGGACAGCAATGCGGCCAGCAGCGCCGGGGCAGGACCGGCCACGACGGCCGCCGCCACGATGGCGGCCAGGTAGACCATGCCCAGGGCGCCCTCGGGCACCACGCCATCCGTCGCCACGCCGACCGCGGTTGCGGCTCCGACGAAGGCGAGGACCGCTGTCCAGCCAATCCAGGCGGGCCATTCGCGGTCGCCCTTTGCGGGGCGTGGCGGCAGGGCTGGGTCGGGCACCAGATGCAGCGAGAATTCGGTCGCCTGCCGTAGCAGCGCCGCCGCAAGGGTTCGTCCGGTGAGCCGACGCCACCAGATGGATCGGCCGCGGCCAAGAACGAGATGGGTGGCGTTCCGGGCGCGGGCGCAGGCCAGGATGGCGGACGGCAGATCGGCGGCGACGACGGTCTCCACCTCGGCACCCAGCGATTCGGCCAGGCGCAAGGCCGGCCCGGGATCGCTTCCTGCGACCCCGGGCCGCTCGACATGCAGCACGAGGAGCGAGGCACGCAGCGCATCGGCAATACGCCGGGCCTGCCGCACCACCGTCTCGGCGACCGCATCGGCGCCGACCAATGCCAGCACCCTTTCGCCGGCCGGCCACGGACCCGCGATGGCATTGGCACGCATGTAGCCGCTGAGATCGGCATCCACCCGCTCGGCGGTCCGGCGCAGCGCGAGTTCGCGCAGTGCCGCGAGGTTGCCCTCCCGGAAGAAGCCCTTCAGGGCGCGCTCGGCCTGCTCCTTCCGGTAGACGCGGCCCTGGCGCATGCGTTCCAGCAGTTCGGCGGGCGGGATGTCGATCAGCTCGATCGCATCCGCCTCGGCCAGCACGCGGTCGGGCACCGTCTCGGTGACGCGCACGCCGGTGATGCGGGCGACGACGTCGGAGAGGCTCTCGAGGTGCTGGACATTCATGGTGGTCCAGACCTCGATCCCGCCCTGGCGCAGCTCCTCCACATCCATCCAGCGCTTGGGGTGGCGGCTGCCGGGGGCATTGCTATGGGCCAGTTCGTCCAGCAGCAGGATCTGCGGACGGCGCGCCAGGGCCCCGTCGAGGTCGAATTCCTCGAGCGCCTGGCTGCGGTAGTCGAGCCGAGCGCGTGGCAGGATCTCGAGCTCGCCGATCTGCGCCGCCGTCTCGGCCCGCCCATGCGTCTCGGCCAGCCCCACCACGACCTCGGCCCCGCCCAGGTGCCGCCGCCGCGCCTGCACCAGCATCTCGAAGGTCTTGCCGACTCCCGGCGCGGCACCGAGGAAGACCTTCAGCCTGCCGCGGCCCTCGCGGGCCGCAAGGGCCAGCAATACGTCGGGATCGGGCCGGGACGGGTCGCGGTCGTCGGACAGGGGGGCGGGCGGCATGGCGCGAGCATACTCCTGCACGGCGACTCAATTCATGCCGGCCTGCAAGCCGACGACAGGCCAGCCGGCTTCCAGGGCGGCGGCGAAGCCCGCCCGCCTTCACCGCAAGGCGTCGAGCGCCAGGTTGAGGCGCAGGACATTGACCCGCGGCTCGCCGAACAGGCCGAGCTCACGGCCCCTGACCTGGCCCGCGACCAGCGCCCGGACCCTGTCCTCCGGCAGGCCGCGGGCCGCGGCGACGGGGGCCACCTGGCGCAGGGCATTGGCGGGGCTGATGTCCGGATCCAGGCCGGAGCCCGAGGCGGTCGCGGCATCCGCCGGCACCGGCGCAGGCCCCGCCGCCGCAACCCGCGCCGTCACGGCGGCCAGCAGGCTCCCGCTGGTCGGTCCCAGTTGCGAAGCGGCCGAGGCGGCGGCGTTGTAGGGTGCGGCGCGCGTGCTGCCTTCCTGCTGTGGATCGGCCTCGGTCGTGGCCGAGGGCCGGCCGTGGAAGAAGCCCTCGCCGGTGAAGCTCTGGCCGATCAGCGCCGAACCGACGGTCTTGCCGTCCCGCTCGACCAGGCTGCCATTGGCCTGGTGCGGAAAGGCAAGCTGGGCGACGCCGGTCATGGCGAGCGGCAGGGCGAGGCCGGTGAGCAGGGTGAAGCCGACAACCATGACGACGGCCGGGCGCAGAATGGTGTTCATGGCGTCAGATCGTCCCGAACAGGGTGAGGGCAAGGTCGATGAGCTTGATGCCGAGGAAAGGCGCCGCCACGCCGCCGAGGCCGTAAACCAACAGGTTGCGTCGCAGCAGGGCGGCGGCGCCCACGGGCGTGTAGCGCACGCCACGCAGCGCGATCGGCACCAGCCCCACGATGATCAGCGCGTTGAAGATCACCGCCGACAGAATGGCGCTCTCGGGGCTGGCGAGGTGCATGACGTTCAGCGCCTGCAACTCCGGATAGGAGGCGACGAAGATCGCCGGCAGGATGGCAAAGTACTTCGCCACGTCATTGGCGATCGAGAAGGTGGTCAGCGCACCACGGGTGATGAGCAACTGCTTGCCGATCTCCACAACCTCGATCAGCTTGGTCGGGTCGCTGTCGAGGTCGACCATGTTGCCCGCCTCGCGCGCGGCCTGGGTGCCGGTCTGCATGGCCAGCCCGACATCGGCCTGGGCGAGAGCCGGAGCGTCGTTGGTGCCGTCGCCGGCCATCGCCACCAACCGACCCTCGGCCTGCGCGGCGCGGATGTAGCCGAGCTTGTCCTCGGGCGTGGCCTCGGCGATGAAGTCGTCCACCCCCGCCTCCGCCGCGATGGCCGCGGCGGTCAGGCGGTTGTCGCCGGTGACCATGACCGTGCGGATGCCCATCCGGCGAAGCGCGGCGAAGCGTTCCCGGATGGCGGGCTTGACGATGTCCTTCAGCTCGATGGCGCCGAGCAGGCGACCATCCTTCGCCACGGCGAGCGGCGTACCGCCAGAGCGGGCGATCCGGTCCACGGCCTGGGCCAGGGCGGGGGAAGGCGGGGCGGCAATGGCCTGCATGAGGCTGTCGACGGCACCCTTGCGGTAGCTGGCGCCGTCCAGGTCCAGGCCGGAAAGGCGGGTCTGCGCGGTGAAGGGCACGACCCTGGCACCGGGCGGCAGGGCCGGGGCCGTCACGCCATGACGGTCCCGCGCGAAGGCGAGGATGGAGCGTCCCTCGGGCGTATCATCGGCCAGCGAGGACAGGACCGCCGCCTCGGCCAGCTCCCGCTCGGAAGCCCCCGGCGCCGGGATGAAGGCCGCGGCCTGGCGGTTGCCGAGGGTGATGGTGCCGGTCTTGTCCAGCAGCAGCACGTCGACGTCGCCGGCGGCCTCCACCGCCCGGCCGCTCGTCGCCATGACGTTGAAGCGCACGAGGCGGTCCATGCCGGCGATGCCGATGGCCGAGAGCAGGCCACCGATGGTGGTCGGGATCAGGGTGATCAGCAGTGCCGCCAGCACGGTGACGGAGGGCGGCTGGCCATTCCAGCTCGCCAGGCCGACGAGGGTCGCCACCGCGACCAGGAAGATGATCGTCATGCCGGCCAGCAGGATGTCGAGCGCGATCTCGTTCGGCGTCTTCTGCCGCGACGCACCCTCGACCAGGGCAATCATGCGGTCGAGGAAGGTGCTACCCGGCGTGGCGGTGATGCGCACCACCAGCCAGTCGGAGACCACCAGCGTGCCGCCGGTGACGGCGCTGCGGTCGCCGCCGGACTCGCGGATGACCGGGGCGCTCTCGCCCGTCACCGCCGCCTCGTTCACCGAGGCGATGCCTTCGACCACCTCGCCATCGGAAGGGATCAGGTCGCCGGCCTCGACCAGCACGAGGTCGCCCACCCGGAGTTCCGTCGCCGCCCGCGGCTGCCACAGCGCATGGTCGTCCGGCCGCAGGAGCAGCTTGGCCTGGGCCTCGGTACGGGCGCGGCGCAGGCTCTCGGCGCGCGCCCTGCCGCGGCCCTCGGCGACGGCTTCGGCGAAGGTGGCGAACAGAACCGTCAGCCAGAGCCAGGCGGCGATGGCGGTGGGGAAGCCCCAGGCACCCCCCATCACCATGGCTTCGACGGCAAGCGCGGTGACCAGCGCCGAGACCGCCTCGGTGGTGAAGATGACGGGGTTCCGGAGCAGGGTCCGCGGGTTCAGCTTGCGCAGGGCATCGAGCGCGGCGCGGGAGAGAATGGCGCGGTTCAGGAAGGCGGCGCCGGCGCCGCGCGAGGACCGGGTGGCCTCGCCCTGGTGCAGCGGCTGGGAAATGTCGGGCATGTCGTTGGACCTCAATAGGTCTTGGCCGCGAGCAGCACGAAGTGCTCCGCCAATGGGCCGAGGGCGAGGGAGGGGAGGAACTGCAGGCCGCCAAGGATGAGGATCATCCCGGCAAGCAGCCCCGCGAAGAGCGGCGTATCCGTCGGCAAGGTGCCCGCACTCTCGGGAAGCTTGAGCTTGGCCGCGAGCGAGCCGGCGATGGCCATGACCGGCACGACATAGGCGAAGCGGCCGAGCAGCATGGCGATGCCGAGCGTGGTGTCGAGCCAGGGCGTATCGGCGCTGAGCCCGCCGAAGGCCGAGCCGTTGTTTCCGGCCGCCGAGGTATAGGCATAGAGCATCTCGGTCAGCCCATGCGGCCCCTGGTTGGCGAGCGAGGAAAGCGCCGCGGGCAGCATCATCGAGACGGCGGCGAAGCCGAGGATGGAGGCCGGCAGGACCAGGACGGCCAGCATCGCCAGCTTGACCTCGCGCGCCTGGACCTTCTTGCCGAGGAATTCCGGTGTGCGGCCGACCATCAGCCCGGCGATGAAGACCGCGAGCAGCACGAAGACCAGCATGCCATAGAGACCCGAGCCGACACCTCCCGGCAGCACCTCGCCCAGCTGGATCAGGAACAGCGGTACCATGCCGCCGAGCGGGGTGAAGCTGTCGAACATGGCATTCACCGCACCGCAGGAGGCGCCGGTCGTGGTCGCCGTGAACAGCGCCACCAGCGCCTGGCCGAAGCGGACGTCCTTGCCTTCCATGTTGCCGAGTGCCGGATCAAGGCCCGCCGCGAGGTGCAGGGGATTGCCGGCGGCCTCAGCCGCGTAGATCGCGGCAGTCGCGGCAAGGACGAAGCCGAGCATGACTGCGAGCAGGACCCAGCCCTGGCGGCGGTTGCCGACGATGGCACCGAAGCTGAGGCAGAGCGCGAAGGGGATGAGCGCCTGGCACCAGATCTGCAGTGCGGTGGCGATCGCATCCGGCCCTTCGAAGGGATGCAGCGAATTCACCCCGAAGAAGCCGCCGCCATTGGTGCCGAGATGCTTGATGGCGACCTGGAAGGCGACCGGTCCGAGCGGGATGGTCTGGGTGCCGCCGTCCAAGGTCATCGCAGTGGCGTAGTCGCCAAGCGTCTGCGGCATGCCGAGCGCGACGAAGGCGAGGCCCACCACGACCGAGAGCGGCAGCAGGACGTAGAGCGTGATGCGGGTGAGATCGGCCCAGAAATTGCCGAGGTGCGACAGCTTGCCCGCAGCGAAGGCACGCGACAGCGCGAGGGCGAGTGCGATGCCCGTGGCCGCCGAGACGAAGTTCTGGACGGTGAACCCGGCCATCTGGCTGAGGTAGGAAGCAGCCGACTCGCCGCCGTACGCCTGCCAGTTGGTATTGGTGACGAAGCTGACGGCGGTATTGAAGGCCAGGTAGGGCGACATGCCGCCGAAGCCCCGCGGGTTGAGGGGCAGCACTCCCTGCAGTCGCAGGATGGCATAGAGCAGGGCGAAGCCCGCCGCGCTGAAGGCCAGCATGGAACAGGCATAGGCCTTCCAGTCCTGGCCGCGTGCGGGATCGACGCCCGCGGCGGCATAGAGACCCCGCTCCAGCGGACTGAGCAGGGGATGCAGGACTGTGCGCTCGCCCGCGGCGACACGGGCGATGAAGCGCCCGAGCGGCACGGCCGCCGCAAGCACGCCGGCAAGGACCAGCGCGATCTGCGCCCAACCGAGAAGCGTCATGGCTCAGAGGTCCTCGGGACGCAGCAGCGCCCACAGCAGGTAGAACAGCAGGGCGGCGGAGACGGCCCCGCCGAGGATCAGGTCGAGCATGGCGGTCTCAGACCCGTTCGCAGCCGGCCGCATAGGCAGCGAGCAGTGCGAAGGTGCCAAGGCCAAGGACGAGGAGGATGAGGTCGAGCATGGATGCCTCGGAACTGGGTTGCCCTCGATCCGTAGGCGATCGCCGCGTAAAGGCTCTATGTGAGATACCGGCGGCCCGCGTAAAAAAGGCATAAACGCAGGCCTGCGGTTGCCAGGCTTCCTTGGTACTTGGCGACCGATTTCCACACGGCGCCCTGCCGCCAGAAGCGTGACGATCCGCGTTGACGGTCCCGTCCAGCCTTGTTGCGCGACAGGCCGTATCCACGCATGCCGAGCCATCGCCGCGCTCGCGCGCTGGCTGGGTGGACGAGGCAGCCGTTCCGAATGGGAACCTCGTCAAGGCCTCCAACAGCCTCTAGAAGACGCGCCGATCCGCGGTCATGAACCGCCTTTGGGAGAACGACGTCATGGTCCTGAATCGCCGCACGCTGCTGGGCGCCGCACCCTTGGTCGGACTACTGCCGCAACGGCGCAGCCTGGCGCAATCCGCCAATGGGTTGATCCGCCTCGGCGCGCTCACCGACATGTCCGGCACCTACCGTGACGTGGAAGGCCCCACCGGGACGGCCTGCGTCCAGCAAGCGGTCGCGGAAATCATGGCCGAGACTCCCGGCCTCCAGGTCGAGATCGTCAGCGCGGACCATCAGAATCGTCCCGATGTCGCCAGCGCCATCGTGCGCGAGTGGTTCGACCGCGGCGCGGTCGATGCCCTGGTGCAGGTCGGCAATACCGCCGTCGCCCTGGCCGCGAATACCGTCGCGCGGGAGAAGGACAAGGTGCATCTGAACACCGGGGCATTGTCCTCGGTGCTGACCGGTGCGCAGTGCTCGCCCAACCTCGTCCATGGTCCGCTCGATACCTGGAGCATGGGCCATGCGACGGCGACCGCCGTGACCAAGGCCGGCGGCGACACCTGGTTCTTCGTCACCGCCGACTATGCCTTCGGCCATGCCCTGCAGGAGGATGCCTCGCAATTCGTGCGCGCCGCGGGTGGACGGGTGCTCGGTGCGGTCCGGCATCCTTTCCCCGGCACGACGGATTTCGCATCCTTCCTGCTGCAGGCGCAGTCGAGCCGGGCGAAGGTCATCGCCCTGGCGCATTCCGGCGGCGACCTGATCAATTGCATGAAGCAGACGCAGGAATTCGGCCTGACACGGCGCGGCACCAAGATCGCCGGGCTCGGCACCCTGATCACCGACGTCGTCGCCATGGGCCTGCCGCTCGCCCAGGGGCTGCTGATGACCGAAAGCTTCTACTGGGATCTCAACGACCGGACGCGTGCCTTCTACGCGCGGGTGAAGGGGCGGCTGGAACGGCCGACCATCCTGCCGAATTCGCTGCACGCCGGCGCCTATGCCGCCACGCTGCATTACCTGAAGACGGTCAGGGCCATGGGCGTGGCGGAGGCCAAGGCCTCCGGCCAGCGCACCGTCGCCGCCATGAAGGGCACGCCGACGGATGACGATGCCTTCGGCAAGGGAATGATCCGCGAGGACGGCCAGATGATCGCGCCGGTCCATCTCTTCCAGGTGAAGACGCAGGAGGAAAGCCGCGGCGCCGGCGACCTTCTCAAGCTGGTCGAGACGGTGCCGGCCGATCGGGCGTTCCGTCCCCTGGCGGATGGCGGCTGCCCGATGATCCGGGGCTGAGCGACAGGATGCGCCCGGGGGCTTCCCCCCGCGGCGCATCCGCCGCCGCCTCCGGCGCATCGATCGCCGGACCATGCGGGAAGCGTCCGTTGCAGAGCCAGCACATCAGGCGGTCTCCGCCTGCCGGCCTGCCGGAAACAGGCGCGCGGAGGCGATCTGCGCACCATCCCGCAAGGCCCGCAGCTTGCCCCATACGATATCCGAGGTCAGGCGGCCTCGCCCCGCCGCCGTATCGAAGCCGCAATCGGTGCCGGCCAATACCCGCGTCGGATCGCCGATGACGGCCGCGACCCTTTCGATGCGATCGGCAATCGTCTCGGGGTGCTCGATGAAATTGGTCAGTGTATCGACGACGCCGGCGACGAGGATCTGGTCGCTGGCAAGCGGCATGGTCTCGAACAGCCGGAATTCATGGGCATGCCGCGGATTGGCGAAGGGCAGGACGAAGCCGCCCACCTTGGCCTGCAGGATCACCGGCAGGATGTCGCGCAGCGGCACGTCGCTGTCGTGCGGGCCTTCGTAGTTGCCCCAGCAGACATGCAACCGGACGCGATCGCGCGGGATGTTGCGGATCGCGTGATTGATGGTGGCGACGACGCGCTCCCCGAAATCGATGAAATCCGCCAGGGGCCGGTCGCGGTAGGAGCAGTGCCGCTCGAGCGCCAGGTCGGGGCAATCGAGCTGCAGCAGGAAGCCATGCGCGACGATCGCCTCGTACTCGATCCGCAACGCCTCGCCGAGGGCCGCGAGATAGGCATCCTCCGTCGCGTAATGCCGGTTCTGGACGATGGCGGCGACGATGCCGGGCGAGGGCGCGGCGAGGAAGGCCTCGGTGAAGCGTCCCGCCACCGGCTGCAGCGCCTCGCGGAAGACGTTGCATTCGTCGACCATGACCTCGTCGTAGATATAGCTGACCTCGGCGACCGCCGCAGGCAGGAAGCTGGTATTGCTGACGGCTTCCTTGGCCGATGACTGCTCCAGGAATTGTGCCTTGAACTCGGGATAGCTGTCGATGTCCTGCCAGCCATGGCGGATGCCGCCTCCGCCCAGGCCGGTCAGCCGGTGGCGCAGATAGAGCGCGAAGGAATCGCGCTGCTGCTCGCCGTTGTTGATGACGTCGAGGCCGGCTTCGACCTGCTTCGGCACGATCGCCCGCACCGCGGCGCGGCCCGCCTCGGTGGCGACGGACTCGTCGATCTCCCGGCCCATGGAACGCTGTGCATAGAGCTTGGTGAGGGAGGGCGGACGCGGCAGGCTGCCGGTATGGGTTGTCAGGATCCGGGTCTCGCTGCGCTGCATCCTGGTCTTCCCCGCTTCTTGATCGCTACGACTGGTCGCCGAGTTTACGCAGAAGTGTGCCCAGCGGCCACCTGTCCATGCTTCGTGCAACAAGCCGCGTGCCAACCTGGCCGAGGCCATCCCGAATCCGCACCGATCGTCGACGCCGCACGAATGCACCACTGACCGAAGCGTGTTGTTGCCTCCCAGGAAGATGCCGATAAACCTGCACGCGGGCCTCGCAAGGCCCGGTTCACAAGCATCGGATGACGTCGTGATGAGGCTTTCTCATGAAGCTTAGCCTGGCAGCACTCCTCCTGCTGCTGCCAGCAATTGCTGAGGCATCCCCTCGTAGCGCACCTGCACCAGTGCCGGGCGATCTATGCATTGCCGCGATCGATGCGGCGGAGCGGCAGCACCGATTGCCGTCCCAACTCCTGCGAAGCATCGCCGTGGTGGAAAGCGGGCGGGCGGATCCCACCAATGGTCGCATCCTGCCCTGGCCCTGGACCATCAATGTCGCTGGCACGGGCCATGTCTTCGCCAGCCGCGACGAGGCCGTCGCCGCGGTCAAGGAATTCCAGGCGAGGGGCGTCAAATCCATCGATGTCGGCTGCGCCCAGGTGAACCTGATGTATCACCCGGCTGCCTTCGCATCGATCGAGACGGCCTTCGATCCCCAGGCCAATGCCCAATATGCCGCGCGCTTCCTGAAGACCCTCTATGCCGGCACCAGCAACTGGCCGCTGGCGGCCGCCGCCTATCATTCCCAGACCGCGGAGCGTGGCCATAGCTACGCACGCAAGGTCATGGCGATCTGGCCACTGGCCGCACGCTACGGTGGCTTGCCGACGCCCGCCGGGACCGCGGTTGCCGCGGCGGCCCCAACCACCGACTATTCCATGTACACGCCGGAATTCGCCGCGCGCCTGCGTCGGATGGACGAGGACAGGGCCAGGCATGGCGGCGCCGGCCCGCTCATCGAGACCGCGTGGGCGTTGCGGCTCCCCGGCTCGCTTGCACCAAGCGGTGGCGCGGCTTTGCCGCTGACGGCAGGCCGAAGTGCTCTCGCGATGCGGGACAGCCGCTAGCGGTCTGCCGCAGGATTTCGGCCGCCCCGGAAGGAGGCGGCCGAAGATCAAGCCAGGATCACCGCCGTGGCACGGCGCGACGACCGCCACTCAGTCGCTCAGCACGAAGCCCTTGTAGCCCTCTGCCGTCACCGTGTCGCAGATGGCGCGGTAGCGCGCCATGCCGCCGGCATAGGGCATGAACACCCGTGGCTTGCCCGGCACATTGGCGCCGAGGTACCAGGAGTGATGCGCCTGCGGCAGCAGGGTGACGGTCGCTGCCTCGTTCACCTTGCCGACCCAATCCGCCACCGCATCCTCGGTGGTCTCGACGCGTGCCAGGCCCTTGGCTCGCAGATGCGCGATGCAGTCGGTGATCCATTCGGCGTGCTGCTCGATGGCGACCGGCATGTTGCAGAGCACGGAAGGGCTGCCGGGCCCGGTGATGGTGAAGAGGTTGGGGAAGCCGGCGACCTGCAGCCCGAGGTAGTTGCGCGGCCCGGCCTCCCAGGCCTTGGCCAGGGGCAGGCCGCCGCGGCCCTCGATGTTGAGATTCAGCAGCGGGCCGGTCATCGCATCATAGCCGGTGGCGAAGACGATGATATCCAGCGGATACTCGGCATCCCTGGTGCGGAGGCAGGTGGGGGTGATGCGCTCGATCGGCGCCACCCGCACATTGACCAGCGAGACGTTGCTGCGGTTGAAGGTGGCGAAGTAGTCGGTATCGATCGGCGGGCGCTTGGCGGCATAGGGATGGTCGATATCGGCCAGCAGTTCAGCGGTCGCCGGATCCTTGACGATGCTGCGGATCTTGTTCTTGAGGAACTCGGCGGCGGTATCGTTCACCGACTTGTCCAGCAGCATGTCGCGGAAGACGCCGCGGAACTGCAGCCCGCCCTTGGCCCAGGCGGCTTCGTACAGCGCCTGGCGCTCCTCCGGCGTCACCTCATGGCCCGAGCGGTCCTCGATGAAGAAGGCCTGGCCATTGGTATTGGTATGCATGATCCGGCGGATCTCGGCGTGGTTCTCCTTGACCCAGGCCTTGAATTCCGGCGTCAACGGCGCGTTGTGCGCCGGCACGCTGTAATTGGCCGTGCGCTGGAAGACGGTGAGATGCGCCGCCGCCGCCGCAATCACCGGCGTCGCCTGGATGCCGGTGGAGCCGGTGCCGATCAGGCCGACGCGCTTGCCGGTAAAATCGACGCCCTCATGCGGCCATTGGCCGGTGTGGTACCAGTCGCCCTGGAATTCCTCGAGGCCCGGAAATTTCGGCACGTTCGCGGTGGACAGGCAGCCCACGGCGGTGATGAGGAATTGCGCAGTCAGCGTCTCGCCGGCCTCGGTCGTGACGGTCCAGCGGTTGGCGGCTTCGTCGTAGCGGGCGCCGACGACGCGGGTGCCGAAGCGGATATCCTTCCGCAGGTCGAAGCGATCCGCGACATGGTTGAGGTAGCGGCGGATCTCCGCATGGTCCGGATAGCGCTCGGACCATTCCCATTCCTCGAAGAGCTCCTTCGAGAAGGTATAGTTGTAGGCATGGCTTTCGGAATCGCAGCGGGCGCCGGGATAGCGGTTCCAGTACCAGGTGCCGCCGACGCCATCCCCGGCTTCCAGCACCTGGACCTTCAGCCCCAGCCGGTCCCGCAGGCAGAGCAGCTGGTACAGGCCGGCAAATCCGGCGCCGATGACGAGCGCGTCGAAGTCACGAACGGCGGGGGCGGGATTCATGTCGGGCATGGCGTGCCAATACTCCTCGGTTGATGGCGCATCGGGCATGGGCGGATGCGTCAAAGATAGGCTTCGGCCAGGCTGCTGCCCAGCAATTCGCGGCTGGTCCCGGCGCGGACGACGCGGCCGCGCCGCAGCGCCACGCCATGGTCGGCGACCTTCAGCGCAACGGTCGCCATCTGTTCGGATATGACGACCGTCGCGCCGGAGTCCCGGGCGAAGTCGCTGATGAAGGCATAGATCTGGCGCACGATGATGGGCGCAAGGCCCAGGGACGGCTCATCCAGCAGCAGCACCCGCGGGCTGCGGATGGTGGTGCAGGACAGGATGACCATCTGCTGCTGCCCGCCGCTGAGCAGGCCGGAGGCGGTGCGCGCCTTCTCCGCCAGGATGGGGAAGCGGGCATAGACCTCCTCCAGCGCCCGCGGCAGCGGGGCGGCGCGGGCGCCGAAGCTCCAGGCGAGGCGGAGGTTCTCCTCCACCGTCATCTGCTTGAAGAGGCGGCGGCCTTCCATGGCATGCGCCAGCCCCAGCTTCGCCCGGGCCTGCGGCGGCAGCGCGGTCACGTCCCGCCCCTCCAGCCGGATGCGGCCGGCGCTGACCGGGGCGATGCCGGAGATGGCCCGCAGCAGGGATGACTTGCCGGCGCCATTCGCCCCGAGCACCGCGGTGGTGCTGCCGGCGGCCGCGCTCAGGGTCACGTCTTCCAGCGCGCGGACGGCGCCGTAGCTGACGGAGAGATTCTCGACCTCAAGCATGGACGGCTTCCTCGTCGCCCAGATAGGCGGCGATCACCTCGCGGTCGGCCCGCATCCCGACGATGTCACCGCGGTAGATCACCCGGCCGCTGTCCAGCACCACGACGTCGTCGACCAGCTCGGCCAGGAAATCCATGTGGTGGTCGATGAGCAGGATGGCGAGGCCCATCGCCTTCATGTCGCGGATCACCTGGGCCAGCCGCTCCATCTCGGCTTCGGACAGGCCCGCCGCCGGTTCGTCCAGCAGGACGGCCAGCGGATGCGCCAGCAGGGCGCGGCCGACCTCGGCCATGCGCCGGGTGCCATAGGGCAGCGTCTCCATGGTGCGGTCGGCGACCTCGGTCAGCTCACAGAGCGCCAGCACCGCCTCCACCGTGGCGAGATGCGCCGCCTCATCCGCGATGGCGGCGGGCAGGCCGAGCAGGGCGGCCGCGCCGGAATGGTGCAGCATCCGGTGCGCGCCCAGCAGCAGGTTCTCCCGCACGGTGAAATGCGGCACCAGGCGCGGGTCCTGGAAGGTGCGGACCACCCGGGCGGCGGCGACCTTGTGGTCCGGCAGGCCGGTGATGTCCCGCCCGGCGAATTCCACCCGGCCGGCGCTCGGCCGGTAGAGGCCGCTGATGACATTGACCAGCGTGCTTTTGCCGGAACCGTTCGGGCCGACCAGGGCGGTGATCCGGCCCGGCTGCAGGTGCAGCGAGACGTCGTTCAGCGCCACCAGCCCGCCGAAGCGCATGGTGACGCCCTGGACCTCCAGCGGGCCGCCGCCCTCCGCCGGGGGCAGCGTGGCGCCCAGCGTGACGGCACGGCGGAGCGCCCGCGGCTTGATGAAGCGGGCGGGCTCCAGCAGCAGCCCGCCGATGCCGCGCGGCAGCACGATCAGCGAGAAGGTGAGGATCAGCCCGTAGACGATGAACTGGTATTCGGAGAAAACCTGCAGCCGTTCCGGCAGGAAGGTGAAGATGGTTACGCTGATGACCTGCCCGGCGATGGAGCCGAGGCCGCCGACGATCGCCATGACCAGCACCTCGATCGAGCGCGGCAGGGCGAAGCTTTCCGGCCCGAGGTAGCCGACCAGATGCGCATAGAGCCCACCGGCCAGCCCGGCCAGCGCGCCGCTGAGGGTATAGGCGAGCTGCTTGGTGCGCCCGGCCGGGATGCCGATGCTGCCGGCCGCCACTTCCCCGGTATGGATGGCGAAGAAGGCGCGGCCGATGCGGCTCTGCGTCAGGTTCCGCATCAGCAGCAGCACCAGGGACGTGACCACCAGCAGCAACTGGAAGTAGCCGGTGCCGTCGAAGGGAATGCCGAGGATGGTCAGCGTCCGCAGGGCGGCGGAGGGCACGCCGGGCAGCCCCATGGTGCCACCGGTGAGGCCGTTCCATTCCCGCACGATCTCGAAGAAGATCATGCCGAAGCCCAGCGTCATCATCGCCAGATACACGTCCCGCACCCGGCCCGCGGGAAAGGACAGCAGCCAGGCGGCGGCCGCGGCCAGCAGCATGGCGATGGGCACCGCCAGCGCCACGTCCAGCCCATGGGTCTTCGCCAGGATGCCGGCGCCATAGGCGCCGATGCCGAAGAAGCCGGCATGGCCGAGGGAGATCTGCCCGGCGAGGCCGGTCAGCAGGTTGATGCTCTGGGCGAAGATGACGCCGATCAGGACGAAGCTGAGGATCTGCACCGTGCCGGAGCGCAGCATGGTGCAGCCCAGCAGCAGCGCCAGGAACAGGGCGAGCTGCGCCAGCGGATGCGCGACGATGCGGGAGAGGATGGCGCGCAGCGCGGTCATGCCTTGCTCACCTCCGGCCGGCCGAACAGGCCCTGCGGGCGCAGCGCCAGCATGGCCATGAGCAGGGCGAAGGCGATGGCATGCTCGGCGGCGGTCGAGACATAGCCGCCCACAAGCTTGCTGATCAGCCCGACCACCAGCCCGCCCACCAGCGCGCCGATCGAGCTGCCCATGCCGCCGAAGACCGCGGCGACGAAGCCGAGCAGCACGAGGTCGAAGCCGAAGGCCGGGTCCACGGTGCCGCCGATCTGGGCGATGAGGATGCCGGCGATGCCGGCCAGCAGGCTGGAGGCGACGAAGGAGCCGAGGATGATCCAGCGCACCGGCATGCCCTGCACGGTCGCCAGCTCCGGGTCCAGCGAGACGGCATGCACCGCCTGGCCCCAGACCGTTTTCCGCACGAAAAGCTCCAGCAGCAGGATCAGCGCGACGGCGACGACCAGCACGACCAGGTATTGCAGCGAGACATATTGCCCGAAGACGCTGACGTAGTCCTGGGCGCTGAACAGGATATCCGGGAAGGCGACGGCCTGGGAGCCGAACCACTTGGCGGCGACGCCCTGCAGGAAGATGCCGAAGCCCAAGGTCGAGACGACCCAGCCCATGCTGCCGCTGCCCTTCAGCGCCGGCCGCACCGTATAGCGCTCGATGAACATCCCGAGCCCGGCGATGATGGCCAGCGCCCCCAGCACGGCGAGGAACAGCGCCAGCCCCTGCGCCGCGAGGTACACGGTGAGCATGGCGCAGAGCATCATCAGCGAGCCCTGGCCGAAGTTCAGCGCCTTGGTGGTCCAGAAGGTCAGGTTCAGCCCGAGCGCCACCAGGGCATAGACCGCGCCGACGCTGATGCCGGCCAGCACCAGCGAGAAGAAGAAGTCGTCCATGCCCCGGCTCCCCGGCCCCGGCCCGCGCCCTAGTCCTTCAGCTCCAGCACCACGCGGTCGTCGCGCTTCAGCATCTCGTACAGGCCGAGGTCGCTGGTGCGCAGCGCGGTATGCTGCTGCGGGGTGAAGCTGATGGCGGGAATGGAGGCGCCGGCGTAGTCCTTGGTCGCGTCCAGCGCGCGGATGATGGCGGCCTTGTCGGTGCTGCCGGCGCGGCGGATGCCGTCCATCATCAGGCCGATGCAGTCGTAGCCCGAGGCCACGGTCCCGGCGAGCGAGACCAGCGGATTGGCGGGATCCGGCCCGTACCAGCGGTCCGTGCCGTATTTGGCGCGGTAGAGATCGACGAAGGCCTGGGTCGCCGCCGGCATCGGCCGGCGGCCCATGACCACGTAGCTGGCCGCCTTGGTGCCGACCACCAGGTCGCCGGCACCCTCGAGATAGGGCACGGTCACCGCGCCGGTGGTGCCGAAGAGCGCGACGTTGATGTTCAGCCGGCTCAGGTTGCGCCGGATGACGGCGAAATCGGCGCCGAGGCCGATGACCAGCATCGCCTCCGCTCCGGCCCGCTGCACGCGGACGAGCTGCGCCGTCATGTCCTGGGCGCGCTGGTTGTAGGATTCGACCGTGACGCGGACCTCCCGCCGGGCGGCGGTCAGGGCCTGCTTCACCAGCTCGGCGCCGGTCACGCCATAGCCCGTGCTTTCATGCACGATGCCGACGCGGGCATAGCCGGCGAGGGCGATGGCGAGTTTCTCCGCCTCCACCGTATTGCTGATCGAGACCGAGAAGACATTCGGCCGCGGCGGCTTGTCGGTGCCGTTCGGATAGACGATGGAGGGCGTCTGCGCCTGCGGGTTGATGATCGGCCGGCCATCGGCCATCACCATGTCCACGATGGCCAGCGTCGGGCCGCTGCCCGAGGGGCACATCAGCCCGACGATCTCCTTGTTGTCGAGGATGCGGCGCATGTTCTGCACCGCGCGGTCGGGCACCAGCTGGTCGTCCAGCACCTCGGCCAGCTCCACCTGGCGGCCGAGGATGCCGCCCTGGCGGTTCGCCTCGGCCACGGCGAGTTCGGCGCCGCGGCGGATGCCTTCGCCGAATTCGTTGAAGGGGCCGGTCAGCGCGGCGGTGAAGCCGAGCTTGATGGTCCCGGCGGCCTGGGCCCGGGCGGGGCGCCAGGGCCCTGCCACGGCGGCCGCTCCGGCGGCGAGGGCGCCGAGGCCCCGTCGGCTGATCTTGTCCATCCTGTCCTCTCCTTGCCGTGCGCCTCTGCCGGGCACATCGGTCCTGATTCAGGGCGCAGCATGGGCGAAGGGTCCGCGGTTGAAAACCTTGCCCGGTGGAAAGCTGGCTTGCGTCAGACGGAAAGGCCGGACCCGTCCCGGGACAGGGCACGGCCGCGCGGCATGGGGTGGGCCACGAGCGGCGGGCCGCCCGGAGTGCCGCGCAAGGCCTGCACCAGATAGTCGACGAAGACCCGGATCTTGGGCGGGATCTGCCGGGTGCGCTGATAGACGGCATAGATGCCGTGGTCGAAGGTGGTCGGCGTCACCTGCCACTGCGCCAGCACCCGGCGCAGCCGGCCGGCCGCCAGATCCTCGGCCACGGCCCATCTCGGCAGCAGGGCGATGCCGATGCCGGCCAGCGCGGCCTCCCGCAGCACGTCGCCGTTGTTGACCTGCAGCCCGCCGGTGACCCGCAGCTCCCGCACCCCCCGCGCATCGCGGAATTGCCAAAGGGCATGGCCATCCTCGAAGCGGCCATCTAGCGGCCAGGTCAGGCAGTTATGCCGCAGCAGCGCTTCCGGCTGGTCCACCTCGCCATGCGTCTCGAGATAGGCGGGGCTGGCGAAGAGGATGCGCTCGGCGGCATCGGACAGCTTGCGGACGGCCAGATGCGGCTCGTCTAGGTTGCCCAGGCGGATGGCGATATCGATGTTGTTGCCGATCAGGTCGCGCGGCTCCTCGGTCAGGAAGAGCTTCACCGTCACCTCCGGGTAACGGGCGAGGAAGCCGGGCAGCAGCGGGCCGAGGTAGTCCCGGCCGATGGCGACCCGGGTATGCACATGCAGCAGGCCGCGCGGCTTGGCTTGGTGCTGGGCGACCTGTTCGGTCAGCGCATCGATATCGGCGAGGATGCGGGTGGCCTTCTGGAGGTAGAGCTGCCCGGCCTCGGTCAGCGCCAGTTGGCGGCTGGTCCGGTGCACCAGCCGCACGCCGAGCTGGGTTTCCAGCGCATTCACATGGCGGGAGACCGAGGCCGGGGAGAGGCCGAAAGCGCGGCCGGCGGCGGAGAAGCTGTCGGAATTCGCCACGCGGACGAAAAGCCGCATGCTCTGAAGCGTTTCCATCCCCTACCCGTCTCTGCGGTCCGGGAAAGGATGGCAGGCTTCTTGGCCGGTGCAATGCTTCTCCTTACCCGCTGCAACTTGCCCCGTCCCGGACAGGCGGCCAGGCTGGCCCCAAAGCGAGGGAGAAATGCCGCCATGAATCTGCACCGCGATGTCGCCGAGGTCCTCAAGGTCATCCATGCGCCGGACCGGCCGGCCTGGGATACGCTGAGCCCGGAGGGGGCGCGGGCCTCCTACATGGCCGGGCGGGCCGCCACGGCGCCGGAGCCGATGGCGGTGGCGGAGGTGCGGGACCTGTCGATCCCTGGGCCGCATGGGCCGATCCCGCTGCGGCTCTACCGGCCCGCGGGGGCGCCGGCCGCGGGCAGTGCGGCGCTGGCCTTCTTCCATGGCGGCGGCTGGGTGCTGGGCAATCTCGACTCCCATGACGGCGTCTGCCGGCATCTGGCGGAACGGGCCGGCTGCGTCGTGCTGGCGGTGGATTACCGCCTGGCGCCGGAGCATAAATTCCCGGCCGCGCTGGACGACGCCTTCGCCGCGACGCGCTGGCTGGCGGCCGAGGCGGCAAGCCTGGGCGTGGACCCGGCCAGGATCGCGGTGGGCGGCGACAGTGCCGGGGGGAACCTGGCCGCCGCGGTCTGCCTGCTGGCGCGGGAGGCCGGCGGCCCGGCCATCGCCTTCCAGCTGCTGCTGTATCCGGCCACCGATTTCGCCATGGACACGGCCTCCCACGACCAGTTCGGGGAGGGCCATCTGCTGACCCGCGCCAGCATGGCCTGGTTCCGCGACCACTACCTGAACCATGCGGGGGAGGTCGCGGATTGGCGGGCCTCGCCGCTGCGGGCGGCCTCGGTCACGGGACTGCCACCGGCCCTCGTCCTCACCGCCAGCAACGACCCGCTGCGCGACGAGGGCGAGGCCTATGCGCGGCGGCTGGTGGAGGCGGGCATCCCGGTCACGCTCTGGCGGGCGCCGGGGGTGATCCATGGCTTCCTGCCGATGGGCAAGGCGATCGCCGCCTCCGGTCCGGCGCTGGATCGGCTGGCGGCAGCGCTGCGGGCGGGGCTGGCGGCATGAGCCGCTTCGCCGACTATGCCGGGAAATACGCCTGCATCCGGATGCGGCGGGAGAACGGCATCCTCGAGATGCGGCTGCATACCGATGACGGGCCGCTGCGCTGGGGCCTTGGCCCGCATGGGGAGCTGCCGGATGCCTTCGCCGATGTGGCACGGGACCGCGACAACCGGGTGGTGATCCTGACCGGGACCGGCGAGGAATTCTCCGGCCACCGCGCCACCACCGGGACACGGTCCCTGATGCAGGGCATCACCGCCGATGCCTATGACCGGGTGCATTGGGAGGGCCGCGCCCTGCTGATGAACCTGCTGAGCATCGAGGTGCCGGTCATCGCCGCGATCAACGGCCCGGCCTGGCGGCATTGCGAGATTCCGCTGCTGTCGGACATCGTGCTGGCCTCGGATACTGCGGCCTTCCAGGATTCGGCGCATTTCATGTCCGGGATGCTGCCGGGGGACGGCATGCATATCGTCATGCCGCTGCTGATGGGCATCAACCGCGGGCGGTATTTCCTGCTGACCGGGCAGACCCTTTCCGCCGCCGAGGCCAAGGACCTGGGGCTGGTCTCCGAGGTATTGCCGCCGGACCAGGTGCTGGCCCGCGCCTGGGAACATGCGGAGGCGCTGGCGCAGAAGCCTACCCTGCTGCTGCGCTACACCCGGCTGATGTTTACCGAGGTGCTGAAGCGGCGGATGCAGGAGCTGCTGGGCTATGGGCTGGCCATGGAGGGGCTGGCCCTGATGGAACAGGCCGCGCCGCCGCCGTGACCGGTCCGCTCAGTCGAGCCGGATCTGCGCGGCCCGCACCACCTCGCCCCAGCGCTGGTATTCGCTGTCCAGGTGACGGGCGAAATCGGCGCTGCCCAGCGGGGCCGGCTCGATGCTGAAGCCGCGCAGGCGTTCGCGGACCTCGGGCGTGGCGAAGCCTTCGAGGATGGTTTCCGCCACCTGCTGGATGATCGGCTCCGGCGTGCCCCTCGGCGCCTGGACGCCCCACCAGATCATCGCGCTGAAGCCCGGCATGTCCGCCGCTTCCGCCACGGTCGGGATCTCCGGCGCGGAATACCAGCGCTCGGCGCCGGTGGTGGCGAGAATCTTCAGCTTGCCGTCGCGCGCATGCTGCACATAGGCGGGCAGGTTGTCGTGCACGAGGTCGAGCCGGCCGGCGAGCAGGTCCGTCATCATGGGGGCAGTGCCGCGATAGGGCACATGCTGCATGGTCACGCCGGCGGCGCGGTTCAGCGATTCCCCAATGAGATGGCCGGAAGTGCCGTTGCCCGGACTGCCCATGGTGAGCTGCCCCGGCCTGGCGTGCGCCAAGTCCAACGCCTCCTTCAAGGTCGTCGCCGGCAGGTCGATACGGGCGGCGATGCAATTGGGCGTATGGCAGGTGCGCGCCACCGGCACCAGGTCCCGCACCGGGTCGTAGCCGAGCCTGGCATAGAGATGCGGCCCCATGCTGGCGGCGCTGATGGTGGCGATGAGCAGGGTATAGCCATCCGGGTCGGATTTCGCGGCCGCCTCGGCGCCGATGTTGCCGCCGGCACCGCCGCGGTTCTCCGCCACCACGGGCTGGCCGATGCGGGCGCCGATGACGCTGGCGGTGGTGCGGCCCACGGCATCCGTGGAAGCGCCGGGCGGGAAGGGGATGATCATCCGCAGCGGCCGGCTGGGCCATGGCGCGGATTGGGCCCGCAGGACGGCAGGCGTGGCCAGCAGGGGCAAGGCGGCGAGCAGGGCGCGGCGTGGAGCGGTCATGCGGTCCTCGGAAAGCCGTTCGGTGTCAGGCGAGCAAACCGCATGCCGCGGCCGGGCGTGACCGCCTTTGCAGCATCGGCCCCGTCACGGTTAGCCTGCCGCGAAGCACCGCGCCCGATGTTTCGGTAAACGCGCATGGAGGAACGAAAAGACATGTCAGCCTCAGCCCTGACCCAGGGCGGCGATGCCGCGGAGTGGGACGCCATCATCATCGGTGCCGGCATCTCGGGCCTGTACCAATTGCTGCGGCTGCGGGAGCTGGGCCTGCGGGTGCGGGTCTTCGAGACGGGTTCGGGCGTGGGCGGCACCTGGTACTGGAACCGCTACCCCGGCGCCCGCTTCGATTCCGAAAGCTATTCCTACGGCTATTCCTTCTCGAAGGAGCTGCTGGAGGAATGGAATTGGTCGGAACATTTCGCGCCACAGCCGGAGACGCTGCGCTACCTGAACCATGTCGCGGACAGGTTCGACCTGCGGCGGGACATCCAGTTCCACAGCCGCGTCGCCGCGGCGCATTGGCAGGAGGCGGCGCGCGGCTGGGACGTGACGCTGGAGGATGGCAGCCGGCACCGGGCGCGCTTCCTGATCACCGCGGTCGGGCCGCTCTCGGCGCCGACCCTGCCGCGTATCGAGGGCATCGGCGACTTCAAGGGCCAGGCCTTCCATACCTCCCGCTGGCCGCATGAGCCGGTGGATTTCACCGGCAAGCGGGTGGCGGTGATCGGCACCGGCGCGACCGGCGTGCAGACCATCCAGGAAGTGGCGAAGACGGTGGGGCAGCTGACCATCTTCCAACGGACGCCGAATTGGTGCGCGCCGCTGCACAACCGCCCGATCACCGCGGAGGAGCAGCGCGAGATCAAGGCGAATTACCCCGCCATGTTCCAGCGCTGCCAGGAGACCTTCTCCTGCTTCCTGCATACGCCCGACCCGCGCGGCACCTTCGAGGTGACGTCGGAGGAGCGCGAGGCCTTCCTGGAAAAGCTTTATGCCTCGCCCGGCTTCGGCATCTGGGTCGGCAATTTCCGCGACTACCTGACCGACCCGGCGGCCAATGCGGTGGTTTCCGACTTCGTCGCCCGCAAGATCCGCCAGCGGGTGAAGGACCCCGCCACCGCGACAAAGCTGATCCCGACCAACCATGGCTTCGGCACCCGCCGCGTGCCGCTCGAGACCCGCTACTACGAGGTCTACAACCAGCCGAACGTGGAGCTGGTGGACATCAAGGCGACGCCGATCGAGCGGATCACGGCGCAGGGCATCCGCACGACCGAGGCTGAGTACGAATTCGACATCATCGTCTATGCCACCGGCTTCGATGCCATCACCGGCAGCTTCGACCGCATCGATATCCGCGGCACCGAGGGCCGGCGCCTGAAGGACACCTGGGCGCAGGGGCCGCAGACCTTCCTCGGCGTGCAGGTCGAGGGCTTCCCCAACATGTTCATGCTGATGGGGCCGCATACCGCGCTGGGCAATATCCCGCGCAGCATCGAGTACAACGTCGATTGGGTGACCGGGCTGATCCGCAGCATGCAGGCAGATGGAATGACCCGGGCGGAAGCGACCGCGGCGGCGGTGGCGGCCTGGACCGAGCATGTGAAATCGGTCGGCGCCGGGCTGCTCTCGAACGAGGTCAATTCCTGGTTCACCGGCTTCAACAGCAATGTGGAGGGCAAGCAGACCCGCGTCATCGCCCGCTACAGCGGCAGCGCGCCGGCCTACCGGGCCTGGTGCGACGAGGTGGCGGCGAAGGGGTATCGGGAACTGGCGCTGCGTTGAAAGGCTGTGCGGCGGCGGGACTGCATGATGCAGGCCCGCCTGGCCGGGCGCTGGCGGTCACTGCAGGACGCTTGGCACGGCGTGGAGGCTGCGCAACGCGATCAGCAGTCTATTTTGCGAAAAATCTCCAAAGGCTTCCGGCTCTTTGAAGGGATGGTGCCCAGGGGCGGAATCGAACCACCGACACTGCGATTTTCAGTCGCATGCTCTACCAACTGAGCTACCTGGGCCCAAGCAACCCCCAGGCATCGCCCAGGGTCCGCAGCAGAGGTCGCGGGAAATAGCCGAAGCCGCGCGCCCTGTCCACCCGCTCAACCCGCTGTATCGTCATCCTCCGACAATTCCGGTGCACCGCCCGGAATGGCGTAGTCCCCCGCCAGCCAGCGTCCCAGGTCCACCTGCCGGCAGCGCGCCGAACAGAAGGGCCGGAACCGGCTCCCGGCCTCCACCGGCTTGCCGCAGACGGCGCAGGGCCGTGCTGCCGGGCTCTTCGCCTCATCCGCCATCGCCCGCCTCCTCGATTCGCCAATCGCCCCAGCCGAGCCCCGGTTCCGCCCGCAGTACCAGCGGCTGCCCCAAGGCCGCCGCCGCCTCCCCCAGGGGCCCCGCATCCAGCGCCGCCAGCACCGCCGGTGCCGCCCGCAGCGCCAGCCGCCGCCCAGGCGCCGCCGCCGCCTCCCGCAGCACCTGCCGCAGTGCCGCCAGCCCCGGCGTCAGCGGCCCCGCCAGCACCTCATGCAGCGGCGGATGCACCCGCTGCCGCAAAATCTCGAACAGCCCCAGCGGCCCCAGCCCCAGCAGCCGCGCGAGGTGATCCGGCGCCAGCGCCCGCGTCAGCGGCTCCGCCAGCGCCGCCCGCCGCTTCGCCGTCATCCCCGCCAGGTCCAGCAGGATCGGCCCGGCCAATTGCCGCAGGCGGATCTGCCGCGCCGCCGCCAGCACCGCCGCCTCGTTCACCCGCGCCTGGGCCAGCACATCCCGCTCCCCGGCCGCGCTGCCGGCATCCACGTCGATGGCGGTCAGCGCCGGCGTCGGATGCACCAGGATGCGCCCGCCGCCCTCCAGCGGCACCTCGGGCCCCGCCAGCAGGTCGAACTCCGTCTCCAGCGCCTCATCGAACACCGGCCGCGGGCTGAACCCCACCCGCGTCGCGCCCAGCAACCCGCGCAGCCGCGCCGCGACCGCCGCGCCATCGGTCAGCACCATCGCCTCCGGCATCGCACGGGCCAGCCGCAGGGCCGCCTCCGGCCCACGGGCCAGCAGGGCAGGGGCATTGCCCGGCGGCAGCACCAGCGGCGCCAGCGCCTCGGGCGGCACCCGCGCGCTCACCCGCGCGCCCTTGCCGCCCTGGGAGGCCCGGGTGACCCGGACCACCAGCACCTGCCCCTCGGAGACGGACTTGCCGATCGGCTGCCGCACCGGCCCGGCCTCGGATTCCGGCAGGAAGCCGCTCTCGCCCCCGGCGAGCGCCAGGAAGGCCCCCGCCATGGCCGGCGCAAGGGCCGTCACCCGCGCCCGCTGCAGGTCGCCCACGCCATCCGGCCGCGCCGGGCGCTCCACCCAGGCCTCGTCCAGCCGGTCGCCGCGCAGCAGCGCCACGCGGACCTCGCCCGGGGAGGCACTGACCAGGATGCGCGTGCCGCTCACGGCCGCAGCCAGCCGACCCCGCGCAGCAGCTGGGCGGTCTCGAACAGCGGCAGCCCGACCACGTTGGAATGGGACCCGGACAAGAAGCGCACGAAGACCTCCGCCCGCTTCTGGATCTGGTAGCCGCCGGCCACGCCGCGCCATTCCTCGCTTGCCAGGAAATCCTCGATCTGCGCCGGGGTCAGCCGCTGGAAGGTCAGGATGGTATCCACCAGGCGCGAGAGCTGCCGCCCCTCCGGCGTCACCACCGCAACCCCGGTATAGACATGGTGCCGCCGGCCCGAGAGCAGCTCGAGGAAGCGCCGCGCCTCCGCCTCATCCGCCGGCTTGCCGAGGATGCGCCGGCCCACGCCGACCACGGTATCCGCCGCCAGCACCAGCGCGCCCGGCGCCAGCGCCGCCGCCACCGCCGCCTTGCCGGAAGCCAGCCGGGCGGCCAGGCGCCGTGGCACCTCCGCCTTCAGCGGCGTCTCGTCGATATCGGTCGGCAGCACCCGGTCGGGCACCACCCCGATCCGCGCCAGCAGCTCAAGCCGCCGCGGGCTGGCCGAGGCCAGCACCAGGGGCGGTTTTCCCGTCTCCAAGGCCGCTACTTGAAGCGGAAGGTGATGCGGCCCTTGGACAGGTCGTAGGGCGTCATCTCGACATTGACCCGGTCGCCCGCCAGCACGCGGATGCGATTCTTGCGCATCTTCCCGCTGGTATGGGCAAGAACCATGTGCTCGTTGTCGAGCTTCACGCGGAACATCGCGTTGGGCAGCAGCTCCTGTACGGTGCCGCTGAACTCGATCATGTCCTCTTTTGACATCAGAAACCTTTGCAATGCGCGGCGGCCCACCGCCGCGCCACACAGGCTCGGGATGGGCCGGCGCAGGATGGGATCAGGCGGAGACCGTCGCCCCGGGGGGATTGACTTGGCGCCGGCAACATGATCGCCGGGGGGATGCGGGTCAAGGAGGGCTGGACAGGCGAAGTGCGACGCTGCGGCCATGCGCCTGCAGCCCTTCGGCCTCGGCCAGCGCCACCGCCGCCGGCCCGATTGCCGCCAGGCCCGCGGCCGAAGCCTCCACCCAGGTGGTCCGCTTCAGGAAATCATAGACCGAAAGGCCGGAGGCGAAGCGCGCCGTCCGCCCGGTGGGCAGCACATGGTTCGGCCCGGCGACGTAATCGCCCAGCGCCTCCGGGCAGAAGCGGCCGAGGAAGGCCGCCCCGGCATGCCGCACCCCGTCGAACCAGCCGCGCGCATCAGGCAGCATCACCTGCAGGTGCTCCGGCGCCAGCCGGTTCACCAGGCCCTGCGCCTCCGCCCAGTCCCGCACCAGGATGATGGCGCCATGCCGCCGCCAGCTCTCCCCGGCGATGGCGCCGCGGGGCAGGGTGGCCAGCTCGGCTTCCACCGCCGCCGCGACGGCATCGGCGAAGCCGGCGTCATCGGTCACCAGGATGGCCTGGGCGCTCTCGTCATGCTCGGCCTGGGCCAGCAGGTCCACCGCCACCAGCCGCGGGTCGTTGGAGGCATCGGCAACCACCACCACCTCGGACGGTCCGGCGATGGAATCGATCCCGACCCGGCCGAAGACCTGTCGCTTGGCCTCCGCCACATAGGCATTGCCCGGCCCGACGATGCGGTCCACGGCGGCGATGCTCGCCGTGCCGAAAGCGAGCGCCGCCACCGCCTGCGCCCCACCGATCCGATAGACCTCGGTCACCCCGGCCCGCCGCGCCGCCGCCAGCACCAGCGGGTTCAGCACCCCGCCCGGGGTCGGCACCACCATGGCGATGCGGCCGACCCCGGCCACCCGCGCCGGCAGCGCATTCATCAGGACGGAGGAGGGATAGGCCGCCTTGCCGCCGGGAACATAGAGCCCGACCGCATCCAGCGCCGTCCAGCGCATGCCGAGCGTCAACCCCGCCGGGTCCGGCAGCTCGAGGTCCGCCGGCCGCTGCGCCGCATGGAAGCGCTCGATCCGCTCCGCCGCCAGGTCCAGCGCCGCCAACAAGTCGGCCGGGATGCCGGCCGTCGCCGCATCGATCTCCGCCGCCGTCACCCGCAGCGCCACCGCATCCGCCGGCGCCCAGCCGTCGAAGCGCGCCGTCAGCGCCAGCAGGGCAGCGTCGCCGCCCGCCCGCACCTCGGCCAGGATGCCGGCGACCGCCGCATCCACCTTCGCCGTCGTCTCCCGCGCCATGTCGAGCAGCGCGGCGAAGCCGGCCTCGAAGCCGGCCTCCCGGACATCCAGCCGCTTCATGCCGCCAGCGCCGCCCGGAACTTGGCGATCCAGGCGCCGATCGCTTCCGGCATGGTCTTCAGCGCGGTGCGGTTGACGATGAGGCGGGAGGTGACCTTGGCGATCACCTCCGTCTCGATCAGCCCATTGGCCTTCAAGGTGCTGCCGGTCTGCACCAGGTCGACGATCACCCGCGCCAGGCCCAGCGACGGCGCCAGCTCCATGGCCCCGTTCAGGTGCACCACCTCGGCCTGCACGCCCCGGGCGGCGTAATGCCGTTGCGCCACGTTCGGGTACTTGCTCGCCACCGCGATCCGCGACCAGCGGCTCGGGTCGTCCCGCCCCGCCGTCGCCACCGGTTCCGCCACCGAAATCCGGCATTGCCCGATCCCGAGGTCGAGCGGCGCATAGATCTCCGGATAGTCGAATTCCATCAGCACGTCGGCGCCGCAGACCCCGATATGCGCCGCCCCATGCGCCACGAAGGTCGCCACGTCGAAGGGCCTGACGCGCACCACGTCCAGCTTGGGGTCGGAGGTCTCGAAGCGCAGCCGCCGGCTATCCTCATCCGTGTAGTCCGCCGCCGGATGGATCCCCGCCCGGCCCAGCAGCGGCCCGAGCTCGCTCAGGATGCGCCCCTTAGGCACCGCCAGGATCAGCGGCCCGGTTTCGGCTTCGGCCGCCGTCGCGGCGGTAGACATCGGCAGATCCATGGCGTTCAGCCCGCAATTCGTTCGATATCGGCACCCACCGCGGCCAGCTTCAGCTCCACCCGCTCATAGCCGCGGTCGAGGTGATAGACGCGGTTGACGATGGTATCCCCCTCCGCCGCCAGCCCGGCAAGGATGAGGGAGACGGAGGCCCGCAGATCGGTCGCCATCACCGGCGCGCCGGACAGCTTCGGCACCCCGCGCACGATGGCCGAGGCCCCGTGGACGTTGATCCGCGCGCCCATTCGGTTCAGCTCCGGCACATGCATGAAGCGGTTCTCGAAGATGGTCTCAGTCACCATCGAGGCCCCCTCGGCGACCGACATCAGCGCCATGAACTGCGCCTGCATGTCGGTGGCGAAGCCGGGGAAGGGTTCGGTCATCACATCGACGCCGTGCAAGCCGTTGAGCCGGGAGACCCGCAGCCCATCGGCCTCGGCCTCCACCAGCACGCCCGCTTCCCGCAGGGTGCGGGCCACGGCGCCCAGATGCTCGGTCCGCGCCCCTTCCAGCAGCACGGAGCCGCCGGTGATGGCCGCCGCACAGGCGAAGGTCCCCGCCTCGATCCGGTCCGGCACGATGGCATGGGTCGCGGCGCCCAGGGCCTGGCCGCCATGCACCGTCAGCCGATCGGTGCCGACACCCTCGATCTTCGCCCCCATGGCGATCAGGCAGAGGGCGAGATCCTCGATCTCCGGCTCCCGCGCCGCATTCACCAGCTCGGAGACACCGTCCGCGAGGCAGGCCGCCATCAGCAAGTTCTCGGTCGCCCCGACCGAAACCACCGGGAACAGGATGCGGGCACCCTTCAGGCCATGCGGCGCCGCCGCCTCGATATAGCCGGCGTCGAGGGTGATGGTCGCCCCCATCGCTTCCAGCCCCTTGAGGTGCAGGTCCACCGGCCGGGTGCCGATGGCGCAGCCGCCCGGCATGGAGACCCGCGCCTTGCCGTGCCGGGCCACCAGCGGCCCCAGCACCAGGACGGAGGCGCGCATCTTCCGCACCAGATCATAGGGCGCGACGAGGTTATTGGCGCAGCCCGAGAGCGTCAGGGTCCGCGCCGCCGTGTCATGCGCCACCTCCAGCCCATGCTGGATCAGCAGGGCACGCATGGTGGCGATATCCGCCAGGTCCGGCGCATTGCGCAGCACCAGCGGCCCATCGGAGAGCAGGGCGGCCGCCATCAGCGGCAGGGTGGCGTTCTTCGCCCCGCCGATCGGGATGCGGCCTTCCAGCTGACGGCCGCCGCGTACCCGGATACGGTCCATGCCTGGCGCCCCTACAGCTTCGGCAGCGCGACGCCGCGCTGGTGCATGTATTTCCCCGCCCGGTCCTTGTAGCTGACCTCGGGCGCGCTGGAGCCTTGCAGGAACAGAAATTGGCAGATCCCCTCGTTGGCGTAGATGCGGGCCGGCAGGGGCGTGGTGTTGCTGATCTCGATGGTCACCTGGCCCTCCCATTCGGGCTCCAGCGGCGTCACGTTCACGATCAGCCCGCACCGGGCATAGGTGGACTTGCCCAGGCAGATCACCAGGACATCGCGCGGGATGCGGAAGTATTCCACGGTATGGGCCAGCACGAAGGAGTTCGGCGGCACGATGCAGGTATCCCCCTGCCGGGTGACGAAGCCGGACTCGGAGAAATTCTTCGGATCCACCAGGGCATTGTCCACATTGGTGAAAACCTTGAACTCATCCGCTACCCTGGCGTCATAGCCGAAGGAAGAGAGTCCGAAGGAAATGGTGCCTTCCCGCCGCTGGCTCTCGACGAAGGGCTCGATCATGCCGTGTTCGGCCGCCATGCGGCGGATCCAGTGGTCGGGCATGATGGACATGGCGGGCGGCCCCAAGGGTCGGGTGAGGGATCGTACGGGCAGGCGTGTGGCGCTGGCATTCGGCCACGGCGGCATCGCGGGCCCGTACCGGGCCCGTCTGGTCGGCCCCCTTAGCCCAGCCCACCCCCAGCGGCAACCGGCGGTGCCATCAGCCCTGACCTGCGTCCTTCGGGCTGAGGTCTTCCGGCCCTTCGGCATCCGGCCCCGCCACGGGGTCGCCCGGCGCCACCGTCTCCCGCCCCCGCGCCTGGGCCTTGCGGCGACGCAGGTTGGCCCGCAGCGCCGCCGCCTGCCGTGCCTCCCTCTCCGCCCTGACCCGGTCGGCGTGGCGGGGCTTGGGGTCGGTTGGGGCTTCGGATGGGGGCTGGGCCATGGCCCCAGGCTGTCCGCGGCCCGCCCCGGCGTCAATCGTCCGGCTGCCGTCCATCACGCTTGCGTTGCCGGCCCCCGACCAGCGGGAACGTGAAGGCCGCTGGCCCCGTCGCGCCGCTAACGCTCCGCCATGCTCCGTGCCTTGCCATGAAGGGACATGCCGTCCCCCTGTCCCTCCCGCGCCGCCTGGCCACGGAGTTCTCCTATGCCGCCGCCCGGGTGCCGCGGGCCACGCTCTCGATGAGGCTGGCGCTGGCCCCTCTGGTCGCCGCGCGCGGCCTGGCGGCGGACCGGCCGCCCTGGTCCGCCATCTTCGCCCGCGCCTTCGGCCTTGCCGCCCAGGACATGCCGGTGCTGCGCCAGGTCTATGTCCAGCTCCCCTGGCCGCGGCTCTACCAGCTTCCCGCCGCGGTCGCCTGCGTCGTCGTCAGCCGGGACTGGCAGGGCGAGCCCGGGCTGTTCTTCGCCCGCATCAAGGACCCCGCCGCCCTGCCGCTGGCCGAGATCGCCGCCCGCATCCGGGAGGCGAAGACCGCCCCGGTCGAGAGCCTGCGCGACAACCGCCGCGCCCTGGCCATCGCCCGGCTGCCCTGGCCGCTGCGCCGGCTGCTGTTCTGGCTCGGGCTCAACCTCGGCCGGCAGGTCCCCAATTGGTGGGGCACCTTCGGCGTCTCGGTCCTGGGGGAGGAGCGGGTGGCCATCAGCTCGGTCGTCGCCCCCTGGGCCGGCTTCCTGAACTACGGCCCGATCGGCCCGGATGGGACGGTGGAGGTCTTCTTCTCCTTCGACCACCGGGTCATGGATGGGCTGGCTGGCGCCCAGGCGCTGCAGGCGCTGGAGGCCATGCTGCTCGGCCCCCTGCTGGCCGAGCTGCGCGCCATGCCGGCCGCCTTCGCCCCGCCGATCCGCCAGGCGGGATAGCCGCCCCCCTCGGCACGGCCCGCCCGAGGGCCCGAATTCTCCAATCGGCACGCTTCCGGTCAGGTCGTTGCGGGCTTGCCGGGCTTGGGGCAATGTTCGCTCGCCCAAAGGGCCAGGGGAGGAAAGAAATGCATTCTGCGGCCATGCCGCCTGCCCTCGTCAGGGCCCGCCTTGCGTCCATTCGAACCACGGAGTCGCGCGCTTGAAGCCGACCGACATTCGCAATCCCGACTACTTCCACAAGGTCGTCGATTGCCAATGGGCCTGTCCGGCCCATACGCCCGTCCCCGAGTACATCCGGATGATCGCCGCCGGGCGCTACTCCGATGCCTATATGGTCAACTGGCACTCCAACGTCTTCCCCGGCGTGCTCGGCCGCACCTGCGACCGCCCCTGCGAGCCGGCCTGCCGCCGCGGACGGGTCGAGGAGGAGCCGGTGGCGATCTGCCGGCTCAAGCGCGTCGCCGCCGACAACAAGGAAGGCATCCTGGCCCGGCTGACGCCGATCCCCGAGGTCGGCAACGGGAAACGCATCGCCTGCATCGGCGCCGGCCCCTCCAGCCTCACCGTCGCCCGCGACCTCGCCCCGCTGGGCTATGAGGTCCATGTCTACGACGAGCAGGCCAAGGGCGGCGGCTTCATCCGCAGCCAGATTCCCCGCTTCCGCCTGCCGGAAAGCGTCATCGACGAGGAAGTCGGCTACATCACCGACCGCGGCGGCGTCGTCACCCACTACAACCAGCGGGTCGGCAGCCTGAAGGGCCTGCTGGCCGAGGGCTACGACGCGGTCTTCGTCGGCGCCGGCGCCCCGCGCGGGCGCGACCTCGACGTGCCCGGCCGGGCCGAGGCCGCGGCGCATATCCATATCGGGATCGACTGGCTCTCCTCCGTCTCCTTCGGCCATATCGAGAGCGTGGGGAAGCGCGTCATCGTCCTCGGCGGCGGCAATACCGCGATGGATTGCTGCCGCTCCGCCCGCCGCCTCGGCGGCGAGCAGGTGACGGTCGTCGTCCGCTCCGGCTTCGAGGAGATGAAGGCCTCCCCCTGGGAGAAGGAGGATGCCCAGCACGAGGGCATTCCCATCCGCAACTGGCTGGTGCCGAAGGAAGTTTTGCACGAGGACGGCCGCCTCACCGGCATGGTCTTCGAGAAGGTCAAGGCCGAGCGCGACGCCAATGGCCGCCGCCAGCTGGTCAATGCCGGCGAGCCCGACGTGACGATCGAGGCCGATGAGGTCCTGGTCGCCATCGGCCAGGAGAATGCCTTCCCCTGGATCGAGACGGACCTCGGCCTCGAGTTCGACCGCTGGGGCCTGCCCAAGCTGAACGAGAAGTCGCTGCAGTCGACCCTGCCGCAGGTCTTCTTCGGCGGCGATGCCGCCTTCGGCCCGAAGAACATCATCTGGGCCGTGGCGCATGGCCATGAGGCCGCGGTCTCCATCGACATGTTCTGCCGCGGCGAGGACGTGACGGTGCGGCCGCCGCCGGAGGTGGTGATGTCCAGCCAGAAGATGGGCATCCATGAATGGAGCTACGACAGCGGGGTCTCGCTCGATCTCCGCTTCAAGGTGCCGCATGCCGAGAACGAGGTCGCGCTGCGCGACATCAAGACCGAGGTCGAGCTCGGCTACGACCGCGAGCTGGCCTACAAGGAAGCCCAGCGCTGCCTGAACTGCGACGTGCAGACCGTGTTCGTGCCCAACCTCTGCATCGAATGCGATGCCTGCGTCGACATCTGCCCGGTCGACTGCATCACCTTCACCCCGGACGGGGAGGAGGCGGAGCTGCGCGACCGTCTCAAGATGCCGGCGCTGAACCTGACCCAGGAGATCTACGTCGCGGACGGCCTCAAGACCGGCCGCGTCATGGTGAAGGACGAGGACGTCTGCCTGCACTGCGGCATGTGCGCCGAGCGCTGCCCGACCGGCGCCTGGGACATGCAGAAATTCTTCCTGGAAACGGCCAAGCCGAAGCTCGAGAGGGTCCACGCATGCCAGGCGTGATGAGAACCGGCGTGATCACGGCGACCAACGACTTCGTCGTCAAATTCGCCAATGTCAACGGCTCCGGCTCGGCCAGCGCCAACCAGCTGTTCGCCAAGTCGATCCTGCGCATGGGCATCCCCATCGCCTCCCGCAACATCTTCCCCTCCAACATCCAGGGCCTGCCGACCTGGTTCGAGGTGCGCGTCAGCGGGGAGGGCCACCTGGGACGGCGCGGCGGCGTCGACATGATGGTGGCGATGAACCCGCAGACCTGGGACCGCGACGTCGCCGAGATCGATGCCGGCGGCTACCTCTTCTACGACAGCACCCGGCCGCTGCCGCGCAGCCGCTTCCGCGAGGACATCAACGTCATCGGCGTGCCGCTGACCGAGATGTGCAACGCCGCCTATACCGATGCCCGGCAGCGCCAGCTCTTCAAGAACATCATGTATGTCGGCGCCCTCTCGGCCCTGCTGCAGATCGACCCCGGCGTGGTCGAGACGCTGCTGTCCGAATCCTACAAGGGCAAGGAGAAGCTGGCGAAGTCGAACAGCGACGCCTTCCACATGGGCCGCGACTGGGCCCTGGCGAACCTCGCCTGCCCGCTCAGCCTGACCCTGGAACGCGCCGACAAGGTGGGCGAGCGCATCTACGTCGATGGCAACAGCGCCGCCGGGCTGGGCGCCGTCTATGGCGGCGCCACCGTCTGCGCCTGGTACCCCATCACCCCCTCGACCTCGCTGGCCGAGGGCTTCGAGAAATACTGCCGCCGCTTCCGCACCGAGCCGGAGACCGGCAAGAAGCGCTATGCCATCGTCCAGGCCGAGGATGAGCTGGCCTCCATCGGCATCGTCATCGGCGCCGCCTGGAACGGGGCGCGGGCCTTCACCGCCACCTCCGGCCCCGGCATCTCGCTGATGCAGGAATTCGTCGGCCTGTCCTACTTCGCTGAGATCCCCTCCGTCATCTTCGACGTGCAGCGCGCCGGCCCCTCCACCGGCATGCCGACCCGCACCCAGCAGTCGGACGTGCTCGCCGCCGCCTATGCCAGCCACGGCGATACCAAGCACATCGTGCTGTTTCCTGAAGATCCGAACGAGTGCTTCCAGTTCGGCGCCGATGCCTTCGACATCGCCGACCGCTTCCAGCAGCCGGTCTTCGTGCTGCTCGACCTCGACATCGGCATGAACGACTGGCTCTGCGAGCCCTTCGCCTGGGACGACACCCGCCGCATGGACCGCGGCAAGGTGATGACGGCGGAGGAGCTGGAAGCCGGCAAGACCTTCGGCCGCTATCTCGATGCCGATGGCGACGGCATCCCCTACCGCACCTACCCCGGCACCCATCCTAACAAGGGCGCCTTCTTCACCCGCGGCACCTCGCGCGACCGCTTCGCAAAGTACACCGAAGTCGGCGCCGCCTATGTCGACAACATGCAGCGCCTGCTGCAGAAGTTCGAGACGGCGAAGGGCGTGGTGCCCCATCCCGTCCTGCGCCGCGCGCCGGAGCCGACGCGGGTCGGCGTCATCTATTACGGCAGCTCCTCCGCCGCCATGCAGGAGGCGCTGACGGCGCTCGAGGCTGAGGGCATCCAGGTCGATGCCCTCCGCATCCGTGCCTTCCCCTTCCACCCGGATGTGGATGCCTTCATCGCCGAGCACGACACGGTCTTCGTGGTCGAGCAGAACCGCGACGCCCAGCTCCGCACCCTCATCATGAACGAGTGCAGCATCGCGCCGCAGCAGCTCATCCCCGTGCTGCACTACGACGGCACGCCGATCACCGCGCGCTTCATCCGCGCCGCCATCGGCGACAAGGTCCTCGCCAACAAAGTCCTCCCCTTCGCCGGAGCCGCCGCGGAATGAGCTTCCTCCCGAAACCCAAGCTGCATCACCCGCGCCTGCCGGTGAATGCCCTCGGCTTCACCCGGCGCGACTATGAGGGCGCGATCAGCACCCTCTGCGCCGGCTGCGGCCACGACAGCATCAGCGCCGCCATCATCCAGGCCTGCTTCGAGCTGGACATCGAGCCGCATCGCGTCGCCAAGATGTCCGGCATCGGCTGCTCCTCGAAGACGCCGGACTACTTCCTCGGCGCCAGCCACGGCTTCAATTCCGTGCATGGCCGGATGCCCAGCGTGCTGACCGGCGCCAACCTGGCGAACCGCGAACTCCTCTACCTCGGCGTCTCCGGCGACGGCGACAGCGCCTCGATCGGCTTCGGCCAGTTCGCCCACAGCATCCGCCGCGGCGTGAACATGACCTATATCGTCGAGAACAACGGGGTCTACGGCCTGACCAAGGGGCAGTTCTCTGCCACCTCGGACAAGGGCTCCAAGGCCAAGAAGGGCGCCGTCAACACCGACGAGGCGATCGACCTCATCGGCATCGCCCTCCAGCTCGGCGCCACCTACGTCGGCCGCAGCTTCTCCGGCGACAAGGACCAGCTCGTCCCCCTCATCAAGGGCGCAATGCGGCACGACGGCCCCGCCTTCATCGACTGCATCAGCCCCTGCGTCGCCTTCAACAACCACGAGGGCTCGACCAAGTCCTACGACTTCGTCCGCGAGCACAACGAGGCGATGAACCACCTCGACGTCATCATCGGCCGCAATCCCATCACCGCCGAATACGCCCCGGGCGAGGTCCGCGACGTCACCCAGCACGACGGCTCCGTGCTGCGCCTGCGGAAGCTGCATGCCGACTACGACCCGACCGACCGCGTCGGCGCCATGCACCACCTGCATGAACGCAAGGCGGCCGGGGAGATCGTCACCGGCCTGCTCTACATCGAGCCCGAGCCGCAGGACCTGCACGCCAACATCGATACCGTCGCCCTGCCGCTCAACCGGCTGGGTGACGCCGCGCTGAACCCCGGCGCCAAGGCGCTGGAGAAGCTGAACGCCAGCCTGCGGTAGTCAGCGCCGCGTGGCGCAGCCGTTGCGGACATGCGCCGCCTCGGCTGCCGTCAGCGCCAGCCCCTGCTGGTAGCGATAGAGCGCCCGGGTGCAGCCCGGGTCGATCCGCGGCGCCGAGGCACGACGCAACGGCGGCGCGGGCGGCGGGGCAGGGGGCGGCAGCACCAGCGCCACCTCCTCCACCTGCGGCACCACCGGTGGCTCGGGCTCCACCACCGCCGCCGGTTCGACCGGCAGGGGCGGTGGGGCAGCGGCAGGCGGCGGGACGATGACCGGTTCCGGCAAGGCCACCACAACCCTTTCGAGCCGTGGCAAGGGTGGCGGCGCGGGCTGAACCGGCTCGGGCTGCGGCGCCACCGGGATGGCCGCCGCCGCAAGCTGGGCCGGCGGCGGTGCGGGCGGCGTCTCCGCCGGGTCGCTCCCCAGCCATGCCAGGCCTGCCAGCAAGGCCAGGCCGCCGGTCAGGCCGGCTGCCAGCCACCGGCCACGCCGGCGGACCGGGGACCGCCTCGGCCTGTCGTCGACCTCGTCATCATCCTCCGGCGGCGGAGGCGGGGCCAGCACCCTCGGGCGCACCGCCAGGCCCGGCACCTCCCAGGCGGCATCCGCGGCCAGCGCCCTGCGGGCTGCCTCGATCCAGGCTTCCTTCCCCGGCACGGTCAGCGGCGGCAGGGTGCCGAAGCCCTCGGCCATCAGCCCCGGCAGGTTGCGCACCGCGCCGATCTCGATCCGGTCGTGCCAGACCGGCAGGGTGCCGGGAAAGGCCTGCCAGAAATTCGCCGCGCTCAGGGCCCGGCGCAGCCGCGCTTCCGCATTGGGGGTGGCATCCGGCGCGACATCGACCAGCGCCAGCCCGATACCGGGATGCGCCAAGGCATGGCAGCCGCTCGCCGGTCCGACCGGACCCGCGGTGCCGAACCGGCATCGCCCGATCAGGCGCCAGCCGTCGGGCAATGCGGAGAGCAACATGCCTGGCGTGCCATCCGGAATCGGATGCGTCGGCTGGAGCCCTGCCTGCAATGCCTGATCCACCGCCTGCCCCCCGCAATCAGCCTTGCAGGAATAAAGCGATGAACCCGCGGATCGGTTGCAACGACGTGATGGAACACGTCACCGCTGTGGTATTTTGGTCGCGCCCAGCCGAGCCCGGGCGCAGGCCCGTTCCAAGTATTCGCGCTAACCCGCCTGCTGGATCAGAAGATGCGTTCCAGCAGATACATGGCCGCAACGCAGACGACGGCGGCAATCCCGACCCCGACGATGGGGCGGTTGTAGTTGTAGGTATCGTAGTTCCTGCTCATGGCATGTCCTCGCTGACGATGGGGCGAAAAATGCTGCCATCCCGACCAACGTGGGCATGAAAAGCAGGTTCCAGATCATTGCCTTGCCCGGCGGGAGAAACCGCGGCGGGAACGAAGCCGCATCGTCTCAACCCGGCGCGATCTTCGGGAAGATCGCGCCATAGGCTGCGCGCAGCTCCGCGATCTGCCCGGGTGGCGGCTGCGCATAGGTCCGCCGCCGGCTGGTGAAGCGGCCCCCCATCAGCCGGTCCAGCTTCACCGCCAGCTCCCCCGCCTTCAGCAGCGCGACGGAGGCGTTCAGCACCGGCGCGCCGCCGCCGGCATCCTGGATGCCCGCCTCCGCCAACAGGATCATGGCGACGCCGGCGGCCGGGATCACCACCTCGGCGCCCCGCGCGACGCAGGCATCGGCCGCCGCCATGAACTGCCCGATGATGCGGTCCCGCGCCGGGCCGCCGGCGAAGGCGGCATCGAGGTCGACCAGCCGGTCCACCTGCATCCGCTCCACCGCCACCACCCGGCTGCCGAGCCCGGCCAGGGTCACGTTCTCCATCACCTTGGACTGGTGCTTGTCGTTGGCCACCACCAGGCCGATGGAGGCGCCCATCTGGCAAGCGGTCAGCAGCGCCGTCTCGCAGAGGCCGAGCACCGGGATCGAGACCATCTCCCGCGCCGGCCGCAGCCCCGGGTCGGCGATATTGCCGATGACGACGGCGTCGAAGCCCGCCGCCTCGGCGCGCGCGACATTCTCCAGCACCTCGATCGTCTCGATGAATTCGAGGCTGCGGTACTGGTCGCCGATGCCGCCGCGTTTGGTGATGCCGTGGATCTCGAATTCCGTACCGGGGTCCGCCGCGGCGGCCAGCGTGCGGTGCAGCGCCGCCGTATAGGCCGGCCAGGCTTCCGCCCGCGTCATCGACTGGTACCAGATCCGCATCGCCGTTCCCCCGCTGTTGCGGGGCAGGCTAGGCACTCAGAGATCGGCGCGCCAGATCCATAGCCCGACCAGCAGGCTGACGGCGATGCCCAGCAGCGTCATCCCGTTGCCCGACACGTCCAGGTCGCGGGTGATTGCCGTCCAGAGCACGAAGACGCCGATGCCGACGGCGATGCCGCCGATGAAGGAAGCGCGGGACTTCTTGATCCGCCCGCCATCGAGCGGCGTGATCGCGGCCATGGCGCTACTCCGCCGCCATGGCATGCGGCCGCCCGGCGCGCGGGTCGTCCAGCGTATGCTTCACCCGCTTCAGGTCGCGCCGCACATGCGAGGCGTCGTAGCCGTTCAGCAGATGCCCGAGCAGCCCGCGCTTGAGGTCCGAGGTGCCGAAGAACCAGTCGGCGATCGGGTAGGTCAGGTTGAAGTTCCGCTCCATCATGATGGCGGTGTTGTGGTGCGCCGCATGATGCCGCCGGATGGTGTTGATGAAGGGAATGTGCCGGACGATCCGGTCATCCTTCGTATGGCAGCAGAAGTGGAAGAACTCGTAGTTCAGGTAGAGCGCGGTATTGGTGATCAGCAGCAGCCAGCCGGCATCGGGGAAGCCCAGGCTCCGCATCACCCAGGCCGGCACCAGAGACAGCGCGAGGAAGGTGATCAGCGCATAGGGCGGGAAGAAGACGATGCGGAAGTCCCGCGTGTTGTCCACGGTGAACTCGGTCTCGGTGAAGAACTGGTGATGCGCCAGGGTGTGCCGCTTGTAGATGCCCATGAAGCCCTTGATAGGGCGGTGCATGACGTATTTGTGGATCCACCACTCGAAGACATTGGCGCCGAGGAAGGCCGCGGGCACCACCAGCCATTCGTACCAGGCCGGCGCCTCGACCTGCCGCGCCGCATACCAGATCGCCGCGCCGCCGATCGCGTAGATCAGCGCCACATGCACCCAGCCATGATAGAGCGCGCCGATCTTCGAACGGAAATCCGCCCGGAAGGCCTGCTGCCGACGGGAAAGCCGCTCACGCTTCAGCGCTTCGACCGAACCATCCATGACCAACCTCCGCGACACCGCGCTGATATATCAGCGCCATGGCGCGCGGCTGTCAAGGCTCGGGACCGACCGTCGCCCGGGTGAAGCTCTCGATGTAATCCATCAGCCGGTCGGAGGCCGCGGCCGCTTCCTCCGGCGTGCCGTCGGCGATGGTCCGGGCCAGCGCGGCATGCGCGGCGGAGGCTTCGGGCAGCCCGGCGCTGCGCCGCCAGTGGATGAACCAGAAGCGCCGCGACAGCCCATGCATCAGCGCCATCGCCGCGGCGGCGAATTCATTGTGCGCGGCGTCCAGCAGCAGCAGGTTCAGCTCCCGGTCCAGCCGCAGGAAGCCGGTCTCGTCATTGGTCGCGCCGGCCTGGGTCATGGCCTCGGCGATGGCGCGCAACCGGTCCCGCTGCGCCGCATCCGCCCGGCGCGCCGCCGCCCGGGCGGTCAGCCGCTCGATCTCCCGCCGGACCTCCAGCAGCCGGAGCTGCTCGCGGATATCGACGGCGGCGACGACGATGCCCCGCCGCGGCAGGATCCGCACCAGCCGCTCCCGCGCCAGCCGCTGCAGCGCCTCCCGCACCGGGGTGCGGCCGAAGCCGGAACGGGTCGAAAGCTGCGCCTCGCTCACCACCTCCCCGGGCTGCAGGGCCAGGGTGACGATGGCCTCCTCGATCGCCCGATAGGCCTGTTCCGTCATGGTCGCATCCGCATCCGCCGCGGCGGCCTTGCGGCGGCGGATGCCCGGATTGGGCCCCGTACTGGCGCTGGCGGCAGCACGGCGCGGCGGGGTCTGATCAGGCATGCGCGCTGCTTTCACGACTCATGGGGCAGGCAGCAACTGCCGATATTGACAGCGGAAGCGCCTGCGGCGACACTGCATGCGAGAGATATATCAACCTGTACATCAGTCTTGGTATATCCACCCTGCGGAAAGCCGGGTTTAGGGAGGGTTGGTTCCAGTGGGTTGAGCGCATATCTGCGGCCATCGGCCGTCAGGTATGCGCTCCCTTTGGCTGCAATCGCAGCAACGCTTCCGCGATATCCTCCGTTGTCAGCAGCCAGGCATTGTCCAATTCGGCAACCACGTCGCGCATGAAATCCTCGACCAGCGCCAGCGCCCGCTGCGGGTCGCCCAGGTGGTCGCATAGCAAGGCCAATGCCAGTTGCCGCGGCCCGTCGCCCTCGTAGGTCCATTCGTAGCCCATGGGCGAGAATGTCTTCACCTCGAACCGCGGATCGAGCGGCTGGCCATCAGCCGTCACTTCCGCCCCTGCCAGGCCACGGCCACCCTCGTAGATCGTCATGCGAATACCACCACCGATCGGATGGCCTCGCCGCGCTTCAGCGCCGCGAAGCCCTCGTTGATATCCTCGAGCCCGATCCGCGCCGTCACCAGGCTGTCCAGGTCGAGCCTGCCATCGAGATAGGCCGCCGCCATGGCCGGGAAATCCTCGGCCGGCCGCGCCCCGCCATAACTGCTGCGGAGGATGCGCTTCTCCTGCATCAGCGCGCCCCAGCGGAAGGCCATCTCGTCATTCACCCCGAGCTTGCCGAGCCAGACCACCCGACCGCCCGGCCGCACCGCCTCGACGCTGGCGCGGAAACCGGCCGAGGCGCCCGCCGCCTCGATCACCACATCGGCGCCGCGCCCCGCGGTCAGCGACCGCGCCAGCGCCGCCGGATCCTCGGCCAGCGGGTCGCATAGCACCGTGGCGCCGGCGCGTTCCGCCATGGCCCGCCGTGCCGGATTGGGGTCCACCGCGACGATCCGCCCGGCGCCCGCCAGCCGCGCGCCCTGGATCGCCGCCAGCCCCACCGCCCCGGCGCCGATTACCAGCACCACCGCGCCCCATTCGATGCCGGCGATATGCGTCGCCGCGCCGAAGCCGGTCATCACCGCGCAGCCCAGCAGGCAGGCGCGATCCAGCGGCATCGCCTCCGGCACGCGCACCGCCTGCTGCGCCGGCACCACGACGTAGTCCGCGAAGCCGCCGAGATACATGAGCTGGTGCAGCGGCGCGCCATCGTCGCAGGCGAAGCGCGGCCGCCCGTCGAAGTGGCCGGCCTTGGGCCCATTGCCGAGATACTGCTCGCACAGGATGGGCTGCGCCCGGCCGCAATAGAAGCACTGCCCGCAATGCGGATTCCACGACAGCACCACCGGGTCGCCCAGGGCCAAGCCCGTCACCTCGGTGCCCCGCGCCTCGATCCGGCCGGCGACCTCATGCCCCAGCACCGCCGGCAGCCGCAGGCCGAGCTGCCCCTCGATCACCTCGAGATCGGTATGGCAGAGCGAGGCCGCGGCGACCCGCACCAGCACGTCGCCCGGCCCCATCGGCCCGACGACGACCGGCTCGATCGCCATCGGCCGGCCGATCTCGCGCAGCACCGCCGCCCGCGCCCGCTGCATCGCCATGAACGCACTCCCACCCGCGTGGCGGAAGCTAGCCCATGGTGTGCTGATATGTCACGGCCCGCAGCGCACCAGGCCATCGACCGCCAGGCACCCCCAGGGCCCGCAGATCAGCGGATTGACCTCCGCCTCCTGCAGCTTCTCGCCTGCCTCGGCGACCAGCACCGAGAAGGCCGAGACCGCGGCGGCGACAGCCGCGATATCCGCCTTCGGCGCCCCGCGGAAGCCATCCAGCAGCGGGAAGCCTTTCAGGCTGCGCAGCATCTCCTCCGCCCGGGCCGGGCTGACCGGGGCCAGGTCCAGCGCCACGTCGCGCCAGAGCTCGGCCTGCACGCCGCCGGTGCCGACCAGCACGAGCGAGCCGAACTGCCCGTCCCGCCGGGCGCCGAGGATCAGCTCCATCCCCTTCTGCGACATCCGCTGCACCAACACGCCATCCAGCCGGGCCTGCGGCGCATGCTGCTTCGCGCTGGCCATGATGGCGGCGAAGGCAGCCTCCACCGCCGGCCCGTCGGCCAGGTTCAGCTTCACGCCGCCGACCTCGGTCTTGTGGGCGATGTCCGGGCTGTCCAGCTTCAGCACCACCGGGAAGCCGAGCGAGGCCGCCTCCGCCGCGGCGGCCGCCGGCGTCGCCGCCCGGCGTTCCTCCACCACCGGCACGCCGACCTTGGCGAACAGCGCCTTGGCCTCCGCCTCCATCAGCACCGCCTCGCCGCCCGGCAGCGAGGCGAGCGCCGCGCCCAGCCCGGCCGGCGCCGCGACCGGCCCCGGCACCACCTGCCCGTAGTGCTCCAGCCAGAGCCGGATCGCATTCATCAGCCGGCGCATGGAGCGGAAGACGATCAGCTCCGGCACCGAATCCGCCTTCTCGACGCCGGGACCCTCCAGCCGCTCGGGGATCCAGGCGATGATCAGCGGCTTGCCGAATTTCGCCGCATAGGGCCGCAGCTGCTCCATCCGCAATTGCGTGGAGGCATGATGCGAATAGACCACCGGGATGACGGCGCAGCCGTATTGCGGGTCCGTCAGCATCGCCTCCATGCAGGCGTCGTAGCTGGCGGGGTTGGAGGCGACCTGCGCGGTCAGGTCACACGGGTTGCGCGGCGCGCCGAAGTCGGGGATGGCGGCACGCAGCACCGCCTCGGTCTGCGGCATCGGCTGCGGCATCGACAGCCCCTGCGCCTCGGCATGGTCCGCCGCCATGATGCCCGCCCCACCGGAGGGGGTGATGATGGCAACCCCCGGCGCGGTCGGCTTCGGCGCCTTGGCGAACAGCCCCGCCGTTTCCAGCAGCGCGTCGAAATCCTCGACCTCGACCATGCCGGCGCGCTTGAAGGCGGCGCTCCAGGCCGCGGCGCTGCCGGCCAGCGACCCGGTATGGGAGACGGCGGCCGCCGCCCCCGCCTCGCCCCGGCCGAGCTTCAGCACCACGATCGGCTTGCCGGCCTTCCGCGCCGCATCGCCCAGCAGCGCCAGCCGCCGGCCGTCCCGCAGCCCCTCCACCGCCAGCGCCACCGCCCGGCATTCCGGCATGGTGAGCTGGTAGGCCGCGAGGTCGCAGACATCGAGGTCGGTCGCATTGCCCGCCGTGGTCATGTGGCAGACCGAGAAGCCGCGCTCCGCCGCCTGCATCAGCGCATAGCCCAGCGCGCCGGACTGGCTGGTGATGGCGACGCCGCCGGGCGGCGCGGTCATGCGCGGATATTCCGGCATGAAGGTGACGCCGGCCTTCAGCACGTGGTCGACGATGCCGAGGCAGTTCACGCCGACCAGCGGCAGCCCCGCCGCGCGGCAGGTCTCGCGCAGAACCTCCTCCTCGGCGATGCGGTCGTCCAGCCCCGTCTCGCCATAGCCGGAGGCGAAGGCGATGATCCCGCCCACGCCCTTGGCGATGCAGGCCTCGACCGCCGCCATGATGCCGGTGCGCGGCAGCGCCAGCAGCACGCAGTCGGGGGCTTCCGGCAGGTCGGCGATGCTGCCGACGCAGGGATAGCCGTGCAATTCCTGGCCGGCGTATTTCGGGTTCACCGCCCAGACCGGGCCGGTGAAATTCTTCATGTTGGAGATGCTGCGGGCGCCGAAACCGATCGGGTCGGCCGAGACGCCGACCACGGCGACGCTGCGGGGCGAGAGCAGCCGGCGGAGCGAGGCCGGGTCGCGCAATGGCTCGGGCGCGCTCATGCCGCGAGGATCCGCCCGGCCGTGGAATGCTGGTGCTGCAACCGCCCCTCCCCATGCCCCGCCTTCGAAGGCGGGCTTGCTTGAACCCGCGGCCAGCCTAGCCGCGACGGGCGCGGGGTCAACCTCCGGCGGGGCAGGCTATTGGGTGGGGATGGTCACCACCGGCGCCGCCTGGCCCCGGCCGCTCTCGGCCAGTACCTGCAGGATATAGGCGAAGGTGAAGGACAGCTTGGAGCGGAAGTCCCCCGCCTCGATCCAGTACCAGCGGTCCCGGTAGCTCACCGCGGCATAGGCATCGGCCGGGGCGCGCGGGCCCTGACGCACCCGCATCAGCCGGTCGCGCGGGTCGCCGAGATCGGTGGGGCGGGTCTCGCCGCGTTGCACATCGGCCTCCGAGACCTCGATCTGGTTGCCGAATTCATAGAGCACCTGCAGCATGGACCGGGTCAGCAGCGCGACCTGGTTCGGCCCGCCGCGGCGGCGGCCATAGACCACTTCCAGCTCCCGCGCCGTGGGTTCGGCGCCCAGCAGCCGCCGCGCCAGCTGCACCCGGGACCGCAGCCCGGCATCGCCGTCGTCCAGCAGCAGGAAGACCTTGGTCCCCTGACTCGCCCCCTGGCCCTGCCGCTCGAAGCGCAGCCCCAGGGCGCCGGCGTGCTGGATCTCGGCCAGGGTGCGCATCAGCTCCTGGAAGCCGCCCGAGGCCTCCCGTGCCTCGCCGCTGCGGGTCGTCTCGTTGGTCAGCCCATTCACCGAATGCACGCCGATGCGGAACAGCAGGTCGACCGGCGCGCCGCTCTGCGCCAGCGAGAGCAGCTCGGCCGGGGCCAGGGGGCGAAGGTAGGACTGGGCGAATTGCTCCCCGGTGACGGGGGTGAAGGTGAAGGTCGGCCGGTCCGTGTACTGCACCGTGCCGGCGGCGGTGACGAAATTGCCCGGCGCGGCATTGGGATAGGCATTGAGCCCGAGCTGCGCCGTGCTCTGCATCGTATAGCCGGAGATCATCTGGGTGACCGAAACGAAGGCGGGCACGTCGGCATAGCGCAGCCGCACCATGTTCAGCAGCATCTGCCGCTTCAGCCCTTCCCCCATGGTGCTGGCATAGCCGAGCTGGTCGACATTAAGCCGCTGCGGGCCGACGCCGAGGGAGCAGCCCGCGAGCAGCAGGGGGAGGAGGAGCTTGGTGAGGGTCATGCCGGCTGCTGCAACGCAGCAACCGGCAGGCGGATCATTCTAGAGCGGCTTCAGCGGCACCGGCACGCCGGGCGGCAGCGGCACCTGCGCCACGTTCAGGGTCATCGCCACGGCCACGTAATAGCCGCTGACCGCGATGACATCGACCACGCCCTGTTCCCCGAAGCGGTCGCGCAGCGCCGCATAGGTGGCATCGGAGACGAATTTCGTCGCATGCAGCTCGGTGCAGAATTCGTAGATGAGGGTCTGGTCGGGATCCATGCCCTCGGGCCGGCGACCCTCGGCCACCGCCTGGGCGATGGCATCCGGCAGCCCGGCCTTCATCGCCAGCAGGTGGTGGGCATACCATTCGTACTGGGCCGACCAGGCCCGGGCGGTGATCAGGATCGCCAGCTCGTTCAGCGCCGTCGGGATGGAGCTGCCGAAGCGGAGGTACTCGCCCACCTTCTGGAAGCGGTCGGCGACCTCCGGGCTGCGCAGCATGGCCGGGAAGGGCCCCCGCAGCCCGCCGCGCGGGCCGCCGGCGATCCCGGCCGCGACCTCCTTCTGGCGCGGCGTCATCCGGCCCTCGGGGATGGGCGGGAGGCGGCCGGACCGGCCGTCATCGGCCGGCAATGTCGTATCGGATGGCATCTTGGAGGTCCCCTTGCCCAGTTGGCGGGCAGGATCATCGCCTCGCCGCGCCAGGGCGGCAACTTTCGCTATCCCGGGGCCGGCCGGCTGGCTAGCCTCGCGGGACAGGGACTGGCTGCCGGGAGAAAACCTTGGCCTATGCGTTGCAGCAGCTGATCAACGGGATCAGCCTGGGGATGATCTACGGCCTGATCGCGGTGGGCTACACCATGGTCTATGGCATCATCGGCATGATCAATTTCGCCCATGGCGATGTCTTCATGATCGGCGCCTTCGTTTCGCTGATTGCGGTGCTGCTGCTCTCGATGGGCGGGATCATGGGCGGGCCGGCGGCGATCCTGCTGGTGCTGCTCATCTCCATCGTCATCACCGGCATCTACGGCTGGGCGATCGAGCGGATCGCCTATCGCCCGCTGCGCGGCAGCTTCCGCCTGGCGCCGCTGATCTCGGCGATCGGGCTGTCCATCGTGCTGCAGAATTTCGTCCAGGTCAGCCAGGGCGCCCGGGTCAAGCCGATGGAGACGCTGGTCGCCGGCGGCATCGAGGTGATGCGCCAGGACGGCTTCGTGGTGCAGTTGGCCTATACGCAGATGCTGATCATCGGCGTGACGCTCGCTGTGCTCGCGGTCTTCACCGTGCTGGTGACGCGGACGCCGTTGGGCCGCGCCATGCGGGCATGCGAGCAGGACCGCAAGATGGCCGGGCTGCTCGGGATCGATACAGATCGGACCATCAGCCTGACCTTCGTCATCGGCGCTGCGCTCGCCTCGGTCGCGGGGACCATGTACCTGCTGCGCTACGGCGTGATCGATTTCTACATCGGCTTCCTCGCGGGGGTGAAGGCCTTCACCGCCGCCGTGCTGGGGGGCATCGGATCCTTGCCCGGGGCGGTGCTGGGCGGGCTGCTGATCGGGCTGATCGAGACTTTCTGGTCGGCCTATTTCAGCGTGCAGTACAAGGATGTCGCCGCCTTCTCGATCCTGGTGCTGACGCTGATCTTCCTGCCCACCGGCCTGCTCGGCCGGCAGGAGGTCGAGAAGGTATGAGCGCGTCGAAGGCCGCGCCGGCTGGCCGGCTTGGGCTCGCGCTGAAGGATGCGCTGATCGCCACCGTCGTCGCCATGCTGCTGTTTGTGCCGCTGGTGGCGCTGCGGACGGACATCGGCGGCAGCGGCGGGCTGACCCTGCGCTTCCGCTGGAAGGAAGCGGCCATCCTCTGCGGCCTGGTCTTCCTCGGCCGGCTGGCGCTCGTGATGTGGACCGGGCGCCGCGGCCTGCGGCCGAGCACCGCGCCGGGGCCCTGGACCGACCGGCTGCAGCAGGCCGGCCGGCTGGCGGCGCCCGCCTTCCTCGCCGTCGCGCTGGTGCTGCCGGCGATCCCCGGCGTCGACCGCTACGTGCTCGACCTCGGAATTCTCGTACTGACCTATGTGATGCTCGGCTGGGGGCTGAACATCGTGGTCGGGCTGGCCGGGCTGCTCGACCTCGGCTACGTCGCCTTCTACGCGGTGGGCGCCTATTCCTATGCGCTGCTGGCGCAGTATTTCGGCCTATCCTTCTGGATCTGCCTGCCGCTGGCCGGGATCTTCGCCGCCTTCTGGGGCATCCTGCTCGGTTTCCCGGTACTGCGGCTGCGCGGCGACTACCTCGCCATCGTGACCCTGGCCTTCGGCGAGATCATCCGCGTCGTGCTCATCAACTGGGCCAGCGCCACCGGGGGGCCGAACGGCATCACCGGGATTCCCCGCCCGAGCTTCTTCGGCCTGCCCTTCTCCATGTCCGGCGGGGAGGGCACCTTCGCCGGCTTCTTCGGGCTGGAGCCCTCGGTCAGCCACCGCGTCATCTTCCTCTACTACCTCATCCTCGGCCTCGCCCTGCTGACCAACTGGGTGACGATCCGGCTGCGCCGCCAGCCGCTCGGCCGCGCCTGGGAGGCGCTGCGGGAGGATGAGATCGCCTGCCGCGCGCTCGGGATCAACGTCACCACCACCAAGCTTTCGGCCTTCGCGCTGGGGGCGATGTTCGGCGGCTTCGCCGGCGCCTTCTTCGCCACGCGGCAGGCCTTCATCAGTCCCGAAAGCTTCACCTTCATCGAGAGCGCCATCATCCTCGCCATCGTCGTGCTCGGCGGCCTCGGCAGCCAGATCGGCGTCGCCGTCGCGGCGCTGGTGCTGATCGGCGGCTTCGAGGTGTTCCGCGGCCTGGAGGAATGGCGGATGCTGGTCTTCGGCGGCGCCATGGTGGTCATCATGGTGCTGCGGCCGCGGGGGCTGGTCGGGACGCGGACGCCCTCCATCGCCTTGGGGAAGAAGAAAGCGATCAGCGGCGACCTCGTCGGGGAGGGCAGCTGATGAGCGACCGTGGCCGCGTCCTGCATCCGCCGCGGCGGGTCATGCCGATCCTGGAAGTCGCCGGGCTGACCATGCGCTTCGGAGGGCTGACCGCGGTTTCGGCCGTGGGCTTCGCCGCCGGGCGCGGCGAGATCACCGCGCTGATCGGCCCGAACGGCGCCGGCAAGACCACCCTCTTCAACTGCATCACCGGCTTCTACCGGCCGAGCGAGGGTGTCATCCGGCTGCACAAGCCGGATACCGAGCCGGTGGAGCTGCAGCGCCTCGCCGGGCACCGGATCGCCCGTGCCGGCGTGGCCCGCACCTTCCAGAACATCCGCCTGTTCGCCGGCATGACCGCGCTGGAGAACCTGCTGATCGCCCAGCACGTCACGCTGATGGCGGCGACCGGCTGGGGCATCGGCGCGGTGCTCGGCCTGTCGCGCTACCCGGCCGCCGAGCGGGCGGCGGTGGAGCGCGCCAAGCGCTGGCTGACCGCGACCAACCTGATGGACCGCGCCGACGATCCCGCCGGGGCGCTGCCCTATGGCGCGCAGCGGCGGCTCGAGATCGCCCGGGCCATGTGCACGGAGCCGGCGTTGTTGTGCCTCGATGAGCCGGCGGCGGGGCTGAACCCGCGCGAATCGGACGAGCTGGCGAAGCTGCTGCTCGAGATCCGGGCGCAGGGGACCTCGATATTGCTGATCGAGCACGACATGGGCGTGGTGATGCGGATCAGCGACCGGGTGGTGGTGCTGGACCACGGCGTGCTGATCGCCGATGGGCCGCCGGCCGCGGTGCGGGCGGAGAAGAAGGTGATCGCCGCCTATCTCGGCGAGGATGAGGACGCCGTTTCCGCATGACGCCGCTGCTCGAAGTCGATCATGTCTCGGCCGGCTATGGCGCGGTGCAGGCGCTGTCCGAGGTCTCCCTGCATGTCATGCCGGGGGAGATCGTCACCCTCATCGGTGCCAATGGCGCCGGCAAGTCCACCCTGCTGATGACCATCTGCGGCGACCCGAAGCCGCGCCTGGGCCGCATCCTGCTGGGCGGCGAGGACATCACCGGGGAGGCGACGCATCTGACCATGCGGCGCGGCCTGGCCCAGTCCCCCGAGGGCCGCCGCATCTTCCCGCGCATGAGCGTCTACGAGAACCTGCTGATGGGCGCCGAGGCGCTGCTGAAGGGCGACCCGAAGCCGCAGCTCGAGCAGGTCTTCACCTTGTTCCCCCGGCTGAAGGAACGCATCGCCCAGCGCGGCGGCACGCTCTCGGGCGGGGAGCAGCAGATGCTGGCGATCGGCCGGGCGCTGATGTCGAAGCCGAAGCTGTTGCTGCTGGACGAGCCCTCGCTGGGCCTGGCGCCGCTGGTGGTGCGGCAGATCTTCGGCGCCATCCGCACCCTGAATGCCGAAACCGGGCTGACGGTGCTGCTGGTGGAGCAGAACGCCAACCAGGCGCTGCGGCTGGCGCACCGGGGCTACGTCCTGGTGAATGGCCGGATCACCATGGAGGGCGAGGGCCTCGCCTTGCTGGCCCGGCCGGAGATCAGGGACGCCTATCTCGGTGGCGGGCATGGGTGAAGCTGGATTAGCATCGTAACCAAGGCGGCCCGTCTGGCCGCCCATCAGGCAGGAGAGCACCGAGATGCTGACACGTCGGGGATTGATCGCGACCACCGCTGCGGTGCCCTTCGCGGGCGCTGCCTATGCGCAAGGCAGCGGCCCCATCCGCCTCGCCTGCGCCGGGCCGATGACCGGCTCCAATGCCGCGGCCGGTGAGCAGATGAAGATCGGCGCGACCCAGGCCGTCGCCGATTTCAACGCCAAGGGCGGCGTGCTCGGCCGCCAGCTCGCGCTCGAGATCGCCGATGATGCCTGCGATCCGCGCCAGGCGGTCTCGGTCGCCAACCAGCTCTCGGGGCGCAAGGTGGCGATGGTCGCCGGGCATTATTGCTCGGGCAGCTCCATCCCGGCGAGCAAGGTCTATGCGGAGGAGGGCGTGCTGCAGATCAGCCCGGCCAGCACCAACCCGCGCTATACCGACGACGGCGGCTGGAACACCTTCCGCGTCTGCGGCCGGGACGACCAGCAGGGGCTGATCGCCGGCACCTATATCGCCAAGAACTTCCGCGGCAAGAAGGTGGCGATCCTTCACGACAACCAGGCCTATGGGAAGGGCCTGGCGGACGAGACCAAGAAGGCGCTCAACGCCAATGGCGTGACCGAGACGCTCTATGCCGCCTATACCCCGGGCGAGCGCGACTACAACGCGCTGGTCTCCCGCCTCAAGGGCGCCGGGATCGAGGTGATGTACATCGGCGGCTACTACACCGAAGCCGGGCTGATCCTGCGCCAGGCCAAGGAACAGGGCATGGCGGTGACGATGATCGGCGGCGATGCGCTGGTGACCAAGGACTTCTGGCAGATCACCGGCGCCGCCGGCGAGGGCGCGCTGATGACCTTCAGCGCCGACCCGCGCAAGCGCCCGACCGCCGCCGCCGTCGTCGCCAGCTTCAAGGCGAAGAACATCGATCCGGAGGGCTACGTCCTCTACACCTATGCCGCGGTCGAGATCTGGGCGGCAGCGGCGGCCAAGATCAACAGCGTCGATCCGAAGAAGGTGGCCGATGCGATGAAGGCTTCCGGCCCCTGGAACACCGTGCTGGGGCCGATCAGCTTCGACCGCAAGGGCGACGTGACGGTGCCGGATTATGTCTTCTACGTCTGGAAGAACGGCGAATACGTCGAGGTGTAACAACCGCAGGGAGTGCTTGCTTTCGGGGTGGCGGAGGGTGCAGGATTCCCTCCGTCGTCAACAACCGAAAGGAGGTGATCCAGTGTCTCATTGCCATATGCCGTGTGCCCTGCCCGCGGCCTGGATCATCGTCGCCGCCACTGCGGAGATGGCTTCCTGAGCCTTGCATAGGCCGGCAACGGCTGCAGCAATGGGAAGGCCTGGATGGGAGACCATCCGGGCCTTCCGCATGTCTGGGGTCAAGCGATCCGGGGGGGCAGGCGATCTCGGGGCCTGGGCTATTGCCGGGCCTGGCCCGGCCGCGGGGGCGGGACGGGGTCGTGCGGGTCCGAGTCGTCCAGCTCCCCGGCGCCGTAGCAGACGCGGCAGACCGGCAGGTCCGTCTCCATCCAGTCGCCGTCCTCGGCGAAGCCGGTGCCGGTGCCGTTGCAGGCCTCGCAGGCGACGCGTTGGCCTGCGGCGGAAGGGGATGCTCCCGGGTCATCGTCTTGCATGGGACTCGTCCAACTGCATAAAATATTACGTATTGGCAACAATAAGGGCCGGTCTTCACGCCCGGCAAGGGTCCGACATGGAGGTCGGGCGGCAATCCGGTCGGGATGATTGCGAGGGAGCAAGCTTGGCGCTCAATCCTGCACAATTCAGCTAAATTCGGCTCAACTTCCCTAAATTCGGTAAAATTTGGCTCAATTTCGTTTATTTTTCCGAAGCTAAGCCATTGATATGCTTCGATCCAACCTGGAAAATTTTAGAATTGAGCCACTTCCAGGCTGCATGGCGCCCGCGGCAGCAGAAGGTGTCGTTGATTATATTCCTATACCCCGAACCGCCCGCCGATTTCAACCCCGCCGCGCCAGCACCGCCACCACCTGCGCCCGCAGCCAGCTTTCCGCCGGATCGTCGTCCAGCGCCGTGCGCCAGGCCATGCGCATGACCGAATCCTGGGTCGGCAGCGGCAGCGGGTCGGCCGCCAGGCCGCCGCCGGCCTCGGGCGCCAGCAGGGCCTCGACCAGCGCATCGGAGATGGTGCAGAGCAGGTCGGTGCCGAGCAGGACCTGCCGCAGCAGGCCGAATTCCGGCACGCCCAGCACCACGCGGCGGCTGCGGCCGATGCGTTCGAGGGCGGCATCGGCGAAGCCGGTCAGGTCCCCGCGCGGCGTCACCAGCACATGCGGCCGGCTGCAATAGGCGTCGAGGTCGACGGGCGGGGTATCGGCCGAGCGCAGCACCTGGAAATGGCCGCGGCGGAGGACCCGCTGCTTGGCGACCGCGGGCAGGTCATCCGTCATGAAGCCGAGCGCCAAGCCGATCTCGCCGCTTTCCAGCATGGTCGGGATGGTGCGGTAATTGGCGGCGCGGATCACTAGCCGACAATGCGGCGCCAGCTTCCAGATGCGCGTCAGCAGCGGCTTGGCGGCCATGCCGACGTCGTCGGTCCAGCCGACGCGGAAGACCCGCTCGTCGGTCGCCGGGTCGAAGGGGGTGGCGCCGGCCAGGGTCGCGGCGATGGCCTGCAGCGAGGGGACCAGGGTGGCCAGCAGGGCCTCGGCCCGGGGCGTCGCCTCCAGCAGCTTGCCGTTGCGGATGAGCAGCTCGTCGCCGAAGGCGGCGCGCAGCCGGGCGAGGGCGGCGGAGGTCGCGGGCTGGGACAGGAACAGCGCCTGGCCGGCCCGCGTCACGCTGCGTTCCCGCATCAGCGCGACGAAGACCGGCAGCAGGTTCAGGTCGAGCCGGCGAAGCTCCGATTCATCCGGGCGCAGGGCCATGCGGGTGCCGGGTCTGGGTGCCGGGTCTGGGGGGCGCGTCAGGCGGCGGTCTTGCCGGCCGGATGCCCCACGGGGTGGTAGTCGCGGCCGAAGTAGATCAGCCCATGGTCGTGCTGGCTGCCGGTGCGGATGCCGGCGACCTCGGCGAAGATGACGCTGTGGGTGCCCTTGTCGACGATATCGGCGACCTTGCAGTCGAAGGAGACAACGGCGCCCTGCAGCACCGGCGCGCCGGTGGCGAGCGTCGCCCAGGTGCCGGCATCGAAGCGTTCCGCCATGGTGCATTTGGTGACGCCGGCGAAGACCATGGCGACATCCTGCTGCCCGGCGGCGACGACGTTGACGCAGACGGTGCCGTTCTCCCGCAGGGCGGGGGCGGCCGTCGCGTTGCGGTTCATGCAGACGAGGAGCATCGGCGGGTCGTCGGTCACGCTGCAGACGGCGCTGGCGGTGAAGCCGCCGCGGCCGGCCGGGCCGCCGGTGGTGATGACATTCACCGCGGCGCCCAGACGGGCCATGGCATCGCGGTAGTCTTGCTTGGTCACGGACATGGGGAGGCGCGCCTTGGGTTGTTGGGCGCGATTAAAGCATGCGGCGTGCCGCGCATGCCATCGGGGGGCGGGCCATTGCCGTCAGGGCTCCACGCAGGGCTGGGCCCAGGGGGTTGCGCTGGGCGCCAGGCGCATGACCCAGCAGGCGGCGGCGGAGGATTCGGCGGCGAGGCGGGAGACGGCGGCGGTCAGCGGCGGCAGCTCCGCTTCCTCGGGCGCGAGGGAGACCAGGCTGGCCAGGGCCTCGGCCGGGGCCGGGTAGCGGTTGGCCTCCGACACGCCGGGCAGGGGCGACAGGCTCAGGCAGCCGGCCAGGGCCAGCAGGGCGCCGAGGTTGCGGTGCTGGCGTTGCGACCGGGATACGCGGTTGCGGAGGGACGGGCGGACTTCCGCCACGGGCTGGACCACGGCGGCGGGCTTACGCCGGTCATAGTCCTGCCAGACCTGTTCCCAATCATCCTGGGCGACGCCGAATTGACCGCTGGAGACCATTTTACTCGCCTTGCGTCACACAATCACAAGTTGCGTAACGCGATGATAAGAGGCCAGTTCGGTTGCGCCAAGGGCTTTAACCCATAATTTATCGTTATCCCGGATGCGCGCTGTTCGTGTTGCTGGAAAGCGGCGCCGAGACATCCTCGAGCGAGCGGCCCTCGGCGGCGAAGCCGAGGCGCCATTCGGTGGCGGCGGCGACCAGCATCAGGGCCGCGGCGATGAGGTAGCCCCAGAGGATGTCGCCGCGCTGGCCGCTGGAGATGAGCCAGCCGAACAGCGTCGGGCCGACCACGCCGCCGACCGCGGTGCCGATGGCATAGAACAGGGCGATGGCCATGGCCCGCATCTCCAGCGGGAAGCTTTCGCCGACCGTCAGATAGGCGGCGGAGGCGGCGGCGGAGGCGAAGAAGAAGATCAGCGTCCAGGCGGCGGTCTGTTCCCAGGCGGTCAGCCAGCCCTGGGCGAAGGCCAGGCCGGTCGCCGCCATCAGCAGCCCGGCCAGGCCATAGGTGGCGGTGATCATCTGGCGGCGGCCGATGGTGTCGAAGAAGCGGCCCAGCAGCAGCGGGCCGGCCAGGTTGCCGAGGGCGAAGGGCAGCATGAACCAGCCGATGTGATGGGCCGGGATTGCGTAGAATTTGGTCAGTACCAGGGCATAGGTGAAGAAGACCGCGTTGTAGCAGAAGGCCTGGCAGGACATCAGCGTCAGGCCGAGGATCGCCCGGTCGCGGTGGGTCTGGAACATGGTGTGCCAGATCTCGGCGAGGCTGGCGGCGCCGCGGCGATGCAGCTTGGTCGGGCCATAGGTGGTGGGCGGCAGCGGGCCCTTCTCGGCGGCCACGTCGCGTTCGATGGCGGCGACGATCTGCTCCCCTTCCTCCGGCTTGCCGTGCAGCATCAGCCAGCGGGGGCTTTCCGGCAGGTGGCGGCGCAGCAGCAGCACGCCGAGCGAGAGGGCGCCGCCGACGACGAAGGCGGCGCGCCAGCCGATCTCGGGGTCGATGATGGCGGGGTCGAGCACCACCAGGGAGGTGATGGCGCCGATGGCGGCGCCGCCCCAGAAGGTGCCGTTGACGAAGAGGTCCACGCGGCCGCGGAGGCGGGCGGGGATGAGTTCCTGGATGGCGGAATTCACCGCGGCGTATTCGCCGCCGATCCCGGCCCCGGTCAGCATCCGGCAGAGCGCGAAGGTCCAGAAATTCCAGGCGAAGCCGGTGGCGATGCTGGAGACCATGTAGACGATGAGGGTGATGAAGAAGAGCCGGCGGCGGCCGATGCGGTCGGCCAGCCAGCCGAAGCCCAGCGCGCCGAGGACCGCGCCGATGAGGTAGGCGGAGGCGGTGAGGCCGATCTGGGTCTCGGTCAGAGCCAAGCTGGGGCTCTGGTGGATGGCGGCGGCGAGGCTGCCGACCAGCGTCACCTCCAGCCCGTCCAGGATCCAGGTGATGCCGAGGGCGATGACGACGCGCCAGTGGAAGCCGCTCCAGGGGAGGCGGTCGAGGCGGGCGGGGACGTCGGTCTCGAAGCGGTCACCGTTGGCGGTGCCGGGCGTATCGCGCATGTTGGCCGGGTCTCCCTTGCGGGGGGTGCAACGCGGCGGGGTGGGGGTGGTTTAACCGAACGTAACCGGATGGCTGGCTGGCGGCGTCGGGTGTGGCCATGGGGGTGCGAACCGGCCTCAACCGAGGCGTTTGTCCGCGCCGCGGGGCCGCCGTTGTCATCGCAACGGGCATGGCAAAGCGGGGCATGTACGGCTTAGATGCCGCGCAGCGCGTTCGACGCAAGGAGGAGAGAGCAATGCCCGAGATCCAGATCGCCGCGACCGATGGCAGCGGCCGGTTCGGTGCCTACTTGGCGATGCCCAAGGGCAAGCCGGCCGGGGTCGTCGTCATGATCCAGGAAATCTTCGGCGTGAACGACGCCATGCGCAAGCTCAGCGACTGGGTGGCGGAGATGGGCTTCATCGCCATCAGCCCCGACCTGTTCTGGCGCCAGGAGCCTGGCGTGCAGCTCGACCCCGACCAGGGCCAGGCGCAATGGGACCGGGCCTTCGCGCTGATGAAGGGCATGGACCAGGACAAGGCGATTGAGGACCTGAAGGCGGTGGTGGCCCAGGCCCGCACGATGGACGGCGCCAATGGCAAGGTGGCGACCATGGGCTTCTGCCTCGGCGGCCGGCTGGCCTACATGATGGCGGCGCGGTCCGATGCGGATGCCAATGTCAGCTACTACGGCGTCGGGCTGGAGGGTCTGCTGGGCGAGGCCGGGGCGATCAAGGCGCCGCTGATCCTGCACATCGCGGAGAAGGACGGCTTCGTGCCGCCGGAGGCGCGGGAGAAGATCGTGGCCGGGCTCAAGGACAAGCCTGGCGTGGCGGTGCATGTCTATCCAGGCGTGGACCATGCCTTCGCGCGGATGGGCGGGCATAGCTGGGACGCACGGGCGGCGACCATCGCCAATGGGCGGACGGCGGAGCTGCTGGCGAAGGTGCTGGGCTGAGACGGGGGGGCCGGGGAGGGAATCCTCTCCCCGGCTATGCGCTGGCCCAGAAGCCGGCTTTGCAAAGGCTTGCGGCATGCCTCCATGAGCCGTCGCGGCCTTCGCTAGGCGCGCGGCAGCTTTTGGCCGGCATCGGCAGCCTTGGCGCTGCGGCTGGTGGCCGGGCTGCGGGGGGCGGCGACACGCATCGTTCCTGGCCGCTCAACAGGCCAGGAACGATGCGCCCGGCGCCCGTCTGCTAGCGGGAGGACGTGCCGGCGCGCCCCGGCTGATTGCCACTCCCAACGCCCCCGGCGCCACCAGGCTGGATCGGGGTCGGCACGCCACCACCCGTTGCCCCGCTGTTGACGGATCCTGTGGGCGACGATGCGCTCGGCCTCATCGGTTCACCGCTGGTCGTCGAGTGCCGATTGCCGGACATGTCGCATGCGGCCAGCAGGCCCAAGCCTGCAACCAAGACCAAAAGCTGTTTCTTCATGACGAGACCCCGGATGCAACGTTGTCCTAACCGAACCAGGCAATATTAGTTTCATTCTTCGAGGTCGAATCATCGTCCGGGAGCGGCTGTGCCGGGATTGCCGGCACGATTCAAGCAAGGCCTCCGACAGACCGGGACTGTCGTCTGGACCTGCAGCAGCTTCAGCGCGAGCGACGCAAGGACCTTTCCAGCAGATGATGTGCGGACCGTCTCCATGCCGGCGGTGATCCTCGCCGGAGCGCGTGCCGTCCTGCTCCTGTCGGCGATGGCCGGATTCGTGGCAACCGTCCTGCCCGCGTGGCCGACCGACCTGTGGTGGGTCCGCTATCTCGACTATCCTCGTCTCGAGGTGCTGGCCGCAATGGCCGTCGCGCTGGCGCTGCTGATCCTGCTGCCGCGCCGGGGCCGGTGGAGTTGGTGCGGTGCCGCCGTGCTGGCCGCGGCCATCGCCTGGGACGCCGTGCTGCTTGCGCCCTATGTCGCACCGCTGGCCTTGCCCTGGCCGGCGCCGGAGGTCGTGTCGGGACGATGCGCCGTCGGGGAGCGTCTGCGGATCCTCACGGTCAATGTGCAGATGACCAACCAGCACGATCACCGCCTCCTCGAATTCGTCCGGCAGGCCGATCCCGATATCGCCTGGTTCCAGGAGACCGATGCGTGGTGGGAGGGCGAACTCGCCCCGCTCAGCGCGAGCATGCCGCATGGCGTCGCGCAGGCGCAGGAGAACTACTTCGGCGTGCACCTGTTCTCCCGGCTGCCGCTGAAGGATACCGAGATCCGGCAACTGACCGGCTCGCGCAATCCGTCGGTATTCACGACCGTGACGCTGCCATCGGGCGACCTGGTGAAGCTCTACGCGATCCATCCGCGTCCGCCGCAGGTGGGGCAGAGCACCGCGGAGCGCGACGCCCAGCTGATGGCCACGGCCCTGGCGGCGAGCGAGGACGCCCTGCCACATGTCGTGATGGGGGACCTCAACGCGGTGCCGTGGGAGGAAGCGCTTCAACGCCTCCGGCATCTCGGCGGCTTCGGCGACCCCCGCATCGGCCGGGGGGTGTTCATGACTTGGCACGCGGACCATCCGCTGCTGCGCTGGCCGCTCGACCACGTGCTGCCTGGCCCGGGCTGGTCCGTGGCGGCGATGCGCGTGCTGCCCGCCTTCGGTTCGGATCACCTGCCGCTGCTGGTCGACCTCTGCCGGCTGCGCGGCCCCATCGCGCGCCGCAGCATGCATCACGATGACGTCGCGCAAGCGCGCCGGACCGTGGCACGAGGGCAGGGCAAGGCTGTCGACCGGGACTGACCAGCGACGGTCCCTTGGATATCCGGCCGGCGGTCCTCCCGCAGTCAGTCCCGCTTGTGAACTCCGGGCCGTTCCAGCGTGTACTTCGCCACCAACCCGAGCGTGGAGCCCTGCAAGACGATGGTGAACAGCACCACCGCGTAGGTCGCGGCCAACAACGCGGCCTTGAACGGACTTTCGGGCAGCGACAGGACCAGGGCGACCGAGATGCCGCCGCGCACCCCGGCCCAGGTCAGGAAGGGGACGTTGCGGATCGACAGCCGGTTGCTCCAGGGGAAGGCCAGCAGGGGCGCCGAGACGGCGATCAGGCGTGCCAGCAGCACCACCGGGATGGCCGCGAGGGCGAGGGCGAGCACGCTGGACTGGAAGCGCAGCACCAGCACCTCCAGGCCGATCAGCAGGAACAGCAGGGAGTTCAGGACCTCGTCCACCAGGGTCCACAGGGCCGTCACGTAGCCCTGCGTGCGGTCGCTCATGGCGTCGCGCGGCGCGCGGTCGCCGATCAGCAGTCCTGCCGCCACCATCGACAGCGGCCCGCTGGCACCGAGCCACTGCGCCAGGGCATAGGTCCCGGCGACCAGGGCCAGGGTGATCAGCACCTCGACGGCGAAGTCGTCGATGCTTCGCATCGCCCGGTAGGCGAGGTAGCCGGTGATCAACCCCAGCGCCAGGCCGCCTCCCGCTTCCTGCGCCAAGTGGCCCAGCACGGTGCCGACACCGGCGTGGTCACCGCCCGCGCCGGTGGCAAAGCCGACCAGCAGGGTGAACAGCACGATGCCGACGCCGTCATTGAACAGCGCCTCGCCCTCCATCTCGACCTTGAGGGATTCCGGCACCGCGACGTTCTTGAGGACGCTGAGCACGGCCACCGGGTCGGTCGGGCTGATCAGCGCCCCGAATACCAGGGCCCAGAGGATCGGTATCGGCTGGCCGGCCAGCTGGGCCACGGCCCAGAACCCTCCCCCGACGATGCCGGTGGACAGCAGGGTGCCCACCACGGCCAGGGATGCGACCGGCCAGGCGCGGTCACGCAGCGCTGCCAGGTTGACGTTGATGGAGCCCGCGAACAGCAGGAAGGCCAGCATGCCGTTCATCACCACGGCGGTGAAGTCGATCTGCCGCAGCGCCTGGGCGAGGTCGTCGTAGAGTTGCTCCTCGGGATAGGCGAGTTCCAGAAGCACGAGGAGCAGCGACGAGATGAGCCCCATCACCAGCAGCCCGATGCTGTGCGGCATGCGGATGAAGCGGCTGTTCAGCCACCCGAACAGCGCCGAAAGGGTAAGCAGCAGCGCCAGCAGATCGAAGTTCGAGATCACGACGGCACCATGGGCAAGATCTCCGCGACGGCGTCCCGTCCCCGGCTTCGGCAATGGCGCGCCTGCCCCCTGCGGTCAAGTCGCCGACGTCCCCCTGCGCCGGCCTGCCCTGCAGGTCAGACGATGGCGGCGCCGAGGACGAAGAGCACCAGGGCGATCACGAGGAAGATGCCGAACAGCACCTTCGCCAGCGTGCCCGCCGTTTTCGCCACGCCGGTGAAGCCCAATGCGCCGGCAATGACGGCGACGACCAATGCGATGATGGCCCAGGTGAGCATGTCGATTTCCCTCGGTTTCGATGATGGCGGTCCCGGCCTGCATGAGGCAGGCCGGGACGTCGCGGATCCGGCCGGTTCGATCCGGATGTCGGGCTATCGCTGCGGAATGGTGGTCGGTCCGGCGCACCCCGCCCAGGTCAACGAAACAGCCGGATGCTGTCGCCCCAGCCCTGCTCGCGGCCGTAGTCGCGGGCATGGCTGCTGTCGTAGCGCGGCAGCTTCTCCAGCTCCCCCTTGGTCATCTTCAGCTCGGCCTTGCCGGTGCCGCCGGCCGCGCTGCCGAGCTGGATGCGGTCGATCGGCACCACGGCGCTCCGGTCCCCGATGCCGAGGAAGCCGCCCCATTCGACGACCGCGGCGCGGACCCGGTTGTTGCCGTCGATCAGCAGGTTCTGGATCTCGCCGGTATCCTTGCCATCGGCGCCGACCACATTGGTGCCGATGAGGTTCTGCACGCTCATGAGCGGCATGCCGGCGGCCTGCTGCTGCGGGCCGGAGGCGGCCGCGGTGCCGCCGCTGCCCATGCCGCGGTGCAGCCCGGCCAAGGCATCCGCCGCCTCGCGCAACCGGGTGGCGACCCGCTGCCGGTTCGGCGGATTGCCCTGCAGCGCGTCCTGCGTCTCGGTCAGCTGCTGCTGCGCCTTCTCGTAGGCATCCTGGCCTTGTGCCTGCAGCGGCATCTGGCCCAACGCCTGCTTCGCCTGGGTCAAGGCCTGCCGCACGGGCTGCATGTCCGGCTGCTGCCCGCCCTGGCCGCCGTCGGAGAGCCGCTGCTGCGCCTGGCGCAGGCCCTGCTCGGCCTGCTGCAGCTGCTTCGCCACCTGGCCCTGCCCTTGGCCCTGGCTCGCGGCCTGCGGCGGCATGGCGGATTGGCTGGCTCCCTGCGGCCCCTGGGCTGCGGCGAGGCCGCTGCCGCCGAGGACCAGAAGGGTCACCAGCGCTGTCGTCGTGCGATAGGGATTCATCGGTCGCCTCCGTCGTTCTGTTTGGCCCGGTGGTCCAGGCGCCGATCGGGTCATGCCGCCCTGATCCGGTAGACCTGGCGTGGCGGCCTCGACCTGGCAGCCGCGACCTGGCGGCCCTGGCTGCCTCCGCTCGCGTTGCCGCCGCCCGAGGCGGCGCTGGAGCCACCGGACGAACTGCCGCTATGCGCATGGCCCGCGGCGTCTGCGGCGAGACGGCCTGCCCATCGCGGGCAGCAACCCGGCGACGGACGTCGACGTCGCCACAGACCACCGGAAGCTGGGCTTTCGCGGCAGCGGACGCGACCCCGGATCAACCCCTAGGGAACCGATGCAACGGCGGAGACGTTTCGACGCGCAGCCCTCGCCTGAAGTGCCGCGCTCCTGCGCACGGCACCGGACCCTGGGTCTGCCAAAGTCACAGCGAAGTAGCAGGGACATGCAGCAGCCTGCTTCATCGGGCCGACCAGTGGCCTGGCATCTCGGCGTGCTATGCGCCGTGCTGCTGAGTCCGATGCTTGGCCTCGGTGGCTTCCTCCTGTTCCAGATGGCGGAGGGGGAGCGCGCCCGGCATCAGAGCGTCGCGCATGAGGCCGCGCGGCAGATCGCGATCTCCCTCGATCGCGGGCTGGCCACCTATCAGGCGATGCTCGAGGTATTGGCGACCTCGGATTATCTCCGCGCCGGCAATCTCGCTGCCTTCCAGGACAGGTCGGCGGAGGTGCCGCGACCGGCCGGCGCCTCCATCATGCTGCGCGATCCTTCGGGGCGGCTGCTGACCAGCACCGGCCCGAGCGGGCCGCACCGGGTGGGCACCGGGCCATCGAGCAAGCCCGACGAGGCGGCGGTGGCGACCGGACGGCCGCAGATCTCCGACGTGCTGATGACCACGCCGCAAAGCTTCCTGGTGGTGGCGCCGGTCAGGACCCAGGATGGGACGGTTCGCTACCTCCTTGAGCTGGCGGTTCCGACCACCGTGCTCGGCAGCCTCCTGTCGCGGGAGGAAGTGCCGCCAGGGATGGTCGCCAGCCTGGCCGACCGCAAGGGTATCGTCGCCGCACGCAGCAGCGATGCCGCCCGGTACGCCGGCCTGCGGTTGCCGGCCCAGATGCTGAACGGCATCGGCGAGGAGGATTATGGTTGGCTGCGGGCGGAAGCGAACGACGGCACGCCTTCGGTCGCCGCCTATGCGCGCTCGGCAATTTCGGGATGGACGACCGTCGTCTCACTGCCGGAAGCGGTCTTTGCCGCGCCGCTGCGCCGATCGGCCTGCCTCACCACGGCCTTCGGCCTTGCGCTCGGCGCCCTCGCGGCAGCCCTGGCGCATGCCTTCGCCCGCCGCATCGCGCTGCCGATCGAGGCCTTGGCCGGCATGGCGGAAACCGCGGCCGCGCCCGCGCCGGGCAGCCCTTTCGCCACCCCGGTGCGGGAGGTGAATGCCGTCGCCGAGGTCCTCGCCGCGGCGCAGGCGGAAGCGCGCCGCCGCGCCGCCGAGCGGGAGGCACTGCTCGAGACGCTGGACCAGGCGCAGGTCTTCGTGCGCGATCATGCCGGCCGGATAACCCTGTGGACTGCGGGAATGGAGCGCCTGCTGGGCTGGACGCGGGCGCAGGCCATCGGCCAAGTCGCTTGCGACCTGCTCTCGACCGAATATCCCCGCCCGCTCGCCGAGCTCAGGACCGAGCTCGTCGCCTGCGGCGAATGGCATGGTGCCCTGTGCCACCGGCGGGCGGATGGCCAGCAGGTGATGGTAGCGAGCCAATGGGCCTTGCGCCGCGACGGCAACGGCGGGACGACGGAAGTGGTCGAGGCCTGCAACGACATCACCGCGCTGCGCGAGACGGAGGCGGCCTTGCGGCGCAATCGGGACCTGCTGTCCTCCGTGCTCGAATGCAGCGCCGATTCGATCTTCGCCAAGGACCGGCAGGGGCGGTATGTCCTGCTCAACCCATCCGCCGCGGCTCTGCTCGGCACGACGGCCGAGGCCGCCCTGGGCCGCCGCATCGAGGATCTGGCGCCACCGGGCATCGCCGCGCAGATCGACGCGGCGGACCGCGTGGTCATTGCCTCCGGCAAGGCGCAGATGTCGGAGGAGGAGGTCAGCGGGCCCGGCGGCACGCAGCGGAACATCCTGACGACCAAGGCGCCGTGGCGCGACACCAGCGGTGCCATGCTCGGCATCGTCGGCGTGTCGCGCGATATCACCGCCCGGCGCCGCGCGGAGGCACGGCTGCAGGAGACCCAGGGCGAGCTCTTCCGGGTTGCCCGCATCAATGCCATGGGCGCGATGGCAACGGCGATGGCGCATGAGCTGAACCAGCCGCTGACGGCCGCGGCGAACTTCGCCGAAACCGCGAGCCTTCTCCTGCGGCGGGACCCGCCGCTGGAGCCGGCGGGTTATGCGGCGGTGCGCGACCTGATCGGGGATTCGGCCGGGGAAGTGGTCCGGGCCGGGCGCATCCTCCGGCGCCTGCGGGAATTCGTGGGCCGGGGCGATACGGAGAAGCGCCGCGCCGACATCAACGCGATCATCGAGCGAGCGGTCTCGCTGGTTCTGAGCGGCATGCCGGACTGCGGTGTCGCGCTGCGCCTGGAATTGTCCGCGGCGGCGCCGGCGGTCCTGGTGGATTCCGTGCAGCTGCAGCAGGTCATCGTCAATCTCGTGCGCAATGCCATCGAGGCCATGCAGGAGGCACCGAGGCGGGACCTCGTGGTCGCCACCAGACGGCATGAGGACGGCGCTGTCGCGGTGAGCGTGGCGGATACCGGCTCGGGCCTGTCCGCGGGTCTCGACGGACGCCTGTTCGAGCCCTTCGTGACGACGAAGCAGGATGGGATGGGAATCGGCCTGTCGATCTCCCGCTCGATCGTCGAGGCGCATGGCGGAAGGCTGGAGGCCGCGGCAAGGCCAGGAGGCGGCACGGTGTTTCACTTCGTGCTTCCCGCCCTGCCGCATGGCCCGGATGAGGAGGAGCAGGCCGATGCAGGATGAGGGCGGCATGGCGAAGATCGTGCATGTGGTCGATGACGAGGCCGTCGTGCGGCGGTCCCTCACCCTGCTGCTGCAGGCAGCCGGGATCGGGACGCAGGCGCATGCCTCGGGCGAGGCATTCCTCGGCACGGATCAACGAAGCCTGGCCTTCGGCTGCGTTCTCCTCGACATCCGCATGCCTGGCATGGATGGGCTGGCGGTGCTGCGGGAGATGAAGCGGCGCGGCCTCCACCTGCCGGTCGTCGTCGTCACCGCGCATGGCGACGTGCCGCTGGCGGTGGAGGCCATGAAGGCCGGGGCCTGCGACTTCGTCGAGAAGCCCTATGCCGCGGCGACCATCCTGGGTGCGGTCGAAGCGGCGCTCGGGCGTGGGGACGAAACGCTGGAACGGGCGCGCGAGGCGACCGATGCGGCGGGGCGTGTCGCCGCGCTCACGCCGCGGGAGCGGGAGGTGCTGCAGGGCCTGGTGGCCGGCCGGCAGAACAAGGTCATCGCCATCGATCTCGGGCTCAGTCCGCGCACCGTGGAAATTCATCGGGCCAACCTGATGGGGAAGCTGCGGGCGGAAAGCCTGTCGGAGGCGGTGCGGATCGCTCTCGCGGCGGGTCTCGACCAGCCGGTGCTGCGCTAGCCGCGCGCAGGCCGAGCTAGGGGAAACTACGGTGTTCCGGCGCCGGGGAGGCAGCACCACTCTTTTGCAGCCTGTGCCCTCGAAGGAGCTGGAGCGGCGATGATGCTGGATACAACCGCCAATATGTACCGTGTGCTGGCCGCGGTCGTGGTCGTGCTGCTGTTCTTCATAACCGGCCGCCCGTATTTCACCGCCCGGATCCGCATTTTCTTGGCGGCGACCATTGCCGGGATCCTGAACGGCATCGGCGGGGCGGCACTCATGGGCACCTCGCTGTCCGGCGTTCCGGTCCGCTTCCTCATTGCCTTCGTGGGGGTGGGCGCGGGAGTCGCCGCGCTTGAGTACCTGCTTCCGGAAGGGCAGCGCCATTGGCGGCTGGGACAGCGGGGCTGAGCGGAGGATGGCCGGGACCACATGGGCGAGGCAGCGCCGGGCGCGTGGTATCGAAACGATGGATGCAGGCACGCAACTCCCCAGCCAGGTCGACATCCTGTCTGGGCCAAACAGCGGAGCAACCAGCATGCGACATGGCTTCATGGGTGCAATGGCCCTTCTGGGCATCGTCGGCACGGCACCGGCATGGGCGCAGTCCCAGCAGCTGTCGGTCTGCAAATCGCGTGACGGCGCCCAGCTCCTCATGCAGGGGAACGCCGGCGGCGCCCTGCCGGATGGCTGCCGGCAGGTGACGATCCGACGGCTGGAGACGCCCGCAGGAGCAGTCTGCGCCCTGGACTTCGGCCAGCAGGATGGTGGCGTGGTGACTGCCCTGCGCGATGCCGTGGCCACGACGGAATGGTGGACCGCCTGCACGAATTTGAAGGCGCCGTAGCCTCCGCCCTCCCGCACCGGGACTTGGGCCGGGCGTGATCGAATCGGTTCCCTAGGTAATGGCACGGGGTCGCCCTTCGTCATGGATCACGCCAGATGGGCGGATCAGGCCGCGCACGGCGTGACGCCTGGTGGCCTTCACCGCATGCGTTGACGACGAGGGGCGGCACGCGCCGACCGAGCCCCGCGGGCTGGCCTTGCGGTCATGAAGGCCGCCTCGCCAAGCATGGCCGTAAATAAAAAGCGATGTCAGGGAGACAAGCCAGTGATGATGAAGCGCCGTCCGTTCATGCTTGCCAGCTTGGGTGCAGCCGTGGCGCTGCCGCTGCGTCCGGCTTTCGCCGCCGAGCAGATGCGCATCTCGCTCGATACCAATCCGACCCATGTGCGCAACCAGAAGACCGAGGCCTTCATCGCGCGGATCCAGCAGCGGCTCGGTGCCGCGGTCGCGCCGAGGCTCTTCCCGTCGGCCCAGCTTTTCCGCGACCGGGATATCCCGAAGGGCCTGCGCCAGGGCGCCGTCGAGATGGGGCTGCCGGGCTGGTGGAACCTCGATGGCGTCGCCCCCGACGCCGCATTGTCCTCGCTGCCGATGTTCTACGGACTGAAGGCAGACCTCCTGCATCGCATCATGGATGGGCCTGCCGGCCAGGCCATCAACGGCAAGGTCGAGGAGCGACTGCGGGTGAAGGTGCTCGGCGGCTGGTGGGATCTCGGCCCCCAGCATTTCTACGCGACCACGACGCCGCTCGACGGCTTCGATGCGATCAAGGGGCTGCGCATCCGGCATCCGGGGGGCAGCGCCAATGCGGCCCGCATCCGCACGATAGGCGGCAACCCCGTGCTGGTGCCCTGGCCCGATGTGCCGCTGGCGCTGAGCCAGAACACGGTCGATGGCCTCATCACGACGCATGAGAGCGCCAGCACCGCCAAGCTCTGGGACGCGGGCGTGCGCTACTGTTTCGAGGATTTCCAGTGCTTCAACCAGTATGTCCCGATGGTGGGCCGGCGGTTCTGGGACAAGCTTTCCTCCAGGGACCAATCGGCGCTGACGGCCGCCTGGCAGGAAGGCGTGGCCGAGGAGCGGGCCGAGGCCGGCAAGGCGCAGCAGGAAGCACGCGACATGCTGGAGAAGAACAACATCAAGATCGTCACCGCTCCGCCCGAGGCGGTGGCCGCCATCCGTGAGAAGCTCATGGCGACGCAGGACGAGGTCGCCTCGGATATCGGCGTGGACAAGGCGCTCGTCGCCAGCGTTCTCAAGGAAATCCGCGCCGCCGGCGTCGCCTGACCATGGCCTATCCGAGCGCGGAGGTGGCGACCGGGGCGGCCGCGGAACGCCGTGGCCTGCTGGACTGGCTGGACGCGATCATCGTGGGGGGGCTTGGGCTGCTGGCCCTGGCGCTCTCGGTGATCAACGTCCTGCTGCGGACCTTCTTCCCGGCCCATACGATCGAATGGGGCGACGAGGTCCAGGTCTATCTCGTCGTCTGGGCCGTCTGCATCTCCTTCGCCGCGGTGACCGCGGCGAACCGCCACATCAAGGCGGATCTGTTCGTCGACCGGATGCCGGCCGGCATGCGCCGGGCGGTGCTGGTCCTGGGCGATGCCCTGGGCTTTGCCATGTCAGTCGCCTTCTGCTGGCTCGGCACCCAGATCACCTATGACACCTGGGACTTCGGCGACGTCTCGACGACGACCCTCCGCTTTCCCCTCTGGATCTATCAGGCGGCATTGCCGCTCGGCATGGGGTTCATGGCCTTGCGCTACCTGCTGCGGCTCGGCCGGGCCTTCGGCATCGGGGAAGGGAAGGCATGATCCTCATCTGGCCCCTGTTCGCGGTCCTGCTGGCGCTCGGCGTGCCGATCTGGCTGGTGATGGGCACGACGGCGATGACCGCCATGCTGGCCGAGGGCCAGAGCCTGCTGCCGATGGCGCAGAAGATCGTCGACGAGCTCAATTCGACGACGCTGCTCGCCGTGCCGTATTTCGTCGCCGCCGCGGTCTTCATGGAGCGCGGCAATGTCGCGCGCGCGCTGATCGGCGCCGCCGAGGCCTGGGTCGGCGACATCCCCGGCGGGCTCGGCCTGGTCTGCGTCGTCTGCTGCACGATCTTCGCCGCGATGTGCGGCTCGTCGGTCGCCACGGCCATGGCGATGGGGACGGTGCTGGTGCCGGCCATGCTGAGGGCCGGCTACGAGCGGCATTTCGCCGCCGGCATCGTGGCGGCTTCGGGCACGCTCGGCATCCTCATCCCGCCGTCGCTGGCCTTCGTGGTCTATGGCGTGCTGGCGGATGAGGCGATCACCCGCCTGTTCCTCGCCGGCCTGGTGCCGGGGCTGCTGCAGGCGGCGGCCATCGGCGGCTGGGTGGTCTATTATGCCCGGCGCAAGGGCTATGCCCGCGAGGCCAAGCTGTCATCCGATGAGCGCTGGAGGCGCAGCATCTTCGCGCTGCCCGCGCTTTCGGTGCCGGTCATCGTCCTGGGGGGATTGTACGGCGGTGTCGTCACCTTGACCGAGTGCGCCGCGCTCTCGGCCGTGGTTGCCATCTTCCTCTCGGTCTTCGTCTACAAGGGCGTGCGCCCGGGCGAGCTGCTGCGCGTGATGGCGGAGGCGGTGCGCAATGCCGCCTCCATCATGATCATCATCGCCGTCGCCCTGGTCTTCGGGCATTGGGTGACCGAGTCCGGCGTCACGTCGCGGATCGTCGACTGGGCAACCGAATTCGACCTGGCCTGGTGGCAGTTCCTGATCGCGGTCAACCTGCTGCTGATCCTGCTCGGGATGTTCCTCGAGGTCTTCTCGGTGCTGCTGCTGACGATGCCGGTGCTGCTGCCGCTGCTGCACCCGCTCGGCATCGACCCGGTGCATTTCGGGGTGATCACGACGATGAACATGGAGGTCGGCCTGCTCACGCCGCCGGTCGGGCTGAACCTTTTCGTTCTGGCCGGCATCCTGGGGTGCCCGCTGTCGGAGGTGATCCGCGGCATCTGGCCCTTCCTCGTGCTGATGCTCGTGCTGCTGATCCTGGTGACCTATATCCCGGCCATTTCCATGACCCTGCCCTGGCTGGTCTACGGGTGATGGGCCGGGCACCCGGGCGTCCGTGCCTGCCCTGGCCTGCCGGGCCGGGCGGTGCGGCGATCGGGTAGCACCGCGCCGGTCCGCGCATGGCGGTGGCCCGCCATGCAGACCAGCGCCGCTGCTGCCTTACGTGCCTGCGCTTCGCCTCGATGGACGACACAACAATCGACCCGGCCAGCAACGAGCCGGGCACTGGGAGACAGGATCATGGAGCAGACGAAGGACTCCGCGCGCCTTCCGCGGCGGGCATTGCTGCTGGGGGCAGCGGGCTTGGCGGGCGCGACATCGGTGCAGGCGCAGGGCAATGCCGCAGCCGGTTGGCCCGACCGGTCGGTGGTCTATATCAACGTCTTCACGCCGGGTGGTACCACCGACACCCTTTCGCGGCTTTTTTGCGAGAGGATGAGCAGCCTGGCCGGACAGCAGTTCATCGTCGAGAACCGGAGTGGCGCCGGCGGTACCGTGGGCCAGGCCGCGATCGCGCAGGCGCCCGCCGACGGCTATACGGTCGGGCTCGGCAGCGTCGCTTCGCTTTCGATCGCGCCCAGCATCCTGCCTGACCTGCCCTATGATCCTGCGCGCGACTTCAGCTTCATCTCGGGCATCTGGAAGGTCCCGAATATCCTGATCGTCGCCAAGGACTTTCCCGCGCGCACGGTGCCGGAGGCGATCGCGCTGCTGAAGAGGAACCCGGGGAAGTACACCTACGGCTCCAGCGGCTTCGGCACCTCGCCGCATCTGTCGATGGAGATGTTCAAGCAGAAGGCGGGGCTGGATATCCTGCACATCCCCTATCGCGGCGGGGCTCCCGCCATGCTCGACCTGTTGGCCGGGCGGATCCAGCTGATGTTCGACAACATGACGACCGCCATCGTGGCGGCGCGGGATGGTCAGGTGCGGGCCCTCGCCGTCACCAGCAGCGAACGCAGCGCGGCGGCGCCGGAATTGCCGGTGATGGCGGATTTCCTGCCGGGCTTCAGCATTACCTCCTGGGGCAGCCTGGTCGGGCCGGCCGGGATGCCGCAGGCGGTGGTGAGCCGCCTTTCGGCGATGACGAAGGAGGCACTGGGAGATGCCGGGTTGCGGCGCCGGTTCGAGGAGAATGGCGCCACGACCTGGTGGACGACCTCCAGGGAGCTGATCGATTTCCGGCAGGCGCAGGAGCGACTTTTCGCTGACCTGATCCGGACCTCAGGCGCGAAACTGCCGGGTGCGGCGGTGAACTGACGAGGCGTTCATGCCCAGCGTCCGGAGGTCTGCCGGCGGCGGCCGGGCCGGTAGAAGGTCATCCAGACCGTCCGCGAATGGTTCTCCTGCCGGGCCTGCGAGCATCCCAGCCGCCGGCGCCGTTCCGGCCCATCACTCGCGGCTGGGCGGAGCCCAACCGCACCGGCTGCGAAGCAGCCTGACAGGACGCCATGGGGTGACCTTGCGCGCCAGGCAATCTCGCTCAGGCGCGAAGGCCGCCGCCCTCTCCCATAAGCCGTCGATGTCTGCACCCCACCGCAACATGCTGGAAGCGCTGCGGTTCTGGGCAGGGACAGCTTATGGGCAAGCGCATACTCCCCCGGCGCCGGGTTCAGCTGCGGCCGTAGGTATCCTCGATGCGGACGATGTCGTCCTCGCCGAGATAGGCGCCGACCTGGACCTCGATGAGGTTCAGCGGGATCATCCCTGGATTCTCCAGCCGGTGGACGCAGCCGAGCGGGAGATAGATGCTCTCGTTCTCGCGCAGCATGATGTCCTCGCCGTCGCGGTGGACGATGGCGGTGCCGTTGACGACGACCCAGTGCTCGGCGCGGTGGAAGTGCTTCTGCAGGGAGAGCTTCTGGCCCGGGCGGACCTGGATCTTCTTCACCTGAAAGCGGTCGCCCTGGATCAGTCCTTCGTAGTTGCCCCAGGGGCGGTAGATCCGGCGGTGCTCGGTCGCTTCCTTGCGGCCGGCGCGGCGGAGCTGGTCGACCAGCTGCTTCACGTCCTGGGCGCGGTCGCGCGGCATGACGAGGACGGCATCCTCGGCGGTGACCACGACGATGTCCGTCAGGCCGATGACGCCGGTGAGGGTGCCTTCGGAGCGGATGAAGCAGCCGGAGCTGTCCACGATCTCGACCGGGCCGGTGGCGACGTTGCCCCGGGCGTCCTTGGCCCCGACTTCCCAGAGGGCGCCCCAGGAGCCGAGGTCGGACCAGCCGATGCTGGCGGGGACGACGGCGGCGAGGTGGGTCTTCTCCATCACCGCATAGTCGATGGAGATGGCCGGGGCGGTGGTGAAGGCGCTGGCGCCGAGGCGGACGAAGTCTAGGTCCCGGGTCGCGGCGGCGATGGCCGCGGCGACGCTGCGCAGGACCTCCGGCGCATGGGCCTCGAGCTCGGCCAGCAGGGTGGCGGCGGTCGCCACGAACATCCCGCTGTTCCAGAGATGGCGGCCGCCGGCGAGGAAATCGGCGGCCTTGGCGGCATCCGGCTTCTCGACGAAGCGCGTCACGGCCTGGACGCCGGGGGCGCCGGGCAGCTCGGCGCCGGCCTCGATATAGCCGTAGCCGGTCTCGGGCGCGGTGGGCTGCATGCCGAAGGTGACGATCTGGCCGGCGCGGGCGGCGACCACGGCCTTGTCCAGCGCCGCATGCAGGACGGGCATGTCGGTGATGGCGGCATCGGCGGCCATGAGCCAGAGCACCGCATCCGGGGACTGCTCGGCCACCAGCAGGGCGGCGGCGGCGACGGCCGGGGCGCTGTTGCGGCCGGCCGGTTCCAGCAGGATGCGGGCGCCCTTGATGCCGACGGCGCGAAGCTGTTCCGCGACCAGGAAGCGGTGCGCCTCGTTGCAGATGACCACGGGCGGCGCGAAATCCGGGCCGAGGGCGCGGCCGGCGGTTTCCTGCAGCATGGTCTCGGCACTGACCAGGGGCCAGAATTGCTTCGGATAGCCTTCACGGGAAAGCGGCCAGAGCCGCGTCCCGGTGCCACCCGAGAGAATAACCGGCACGATCGTCACGAGCACCCTCCGCCAAGCTTGGGGCGAGTTATAGCAGAAGGAAGATGGCGGGAAGCCGGCAGCGCCAAGACGTTATCGGGCCATTTGTTCCCGGGCGGGGCGATCAGGCGACCCGCAGCCCGCAATCGGCGAAGCCGGCGAACATGTAGCCGGCGCCGCGCACCGTCTTGATGCAATCGAGCTGGGCCGGGCCGAGCTTGCGGCGGAGGCGGAGCACGAGGTTGTCGACCGTGCGGTCCTCGGCCCGGAAGGGGCGGCGGAAGACCGTCTCGGCGATGGAGTCGCGGCTGATGGCGCGGCCGCGGTGTTCGACCAGCATCGTCATCAGGTCGAATTCCGCGGTGGTGAGGGCGCATTCCGAGCCATCGGGGCGGAGGAGCTGGCGGCGGCTGGCGATCAGGCGCCAGCCCCCGACCGAGACCGCCGGCTCGGCCTCGGACGCGCCCCATTCGGCGCGGCGGAGGACGGCGCGGATGCGGGCGAGGACGGCGCGCAGCGGCAGGTCCCGGTCCACCAGGTCATCGGCCCCGGCTTCCAGCACCATGATCTCGCTCAGGTCATCCGACCGGCCGACGATCATGATGCAGGGGACCAGGGAGATATCCCGGATGCGCCGCAATGTTTGCAGGGCGGCCGAAGGTTCCCGGCCCTCGCCCAGCACGACCATGCGAGGCGGGCGGCTGGGCAGGCGGGCGAGAAGCGGCCGCGCGTCATCGTGAACCTCGGCGGAAAAGCCGTGCTCCGTGAAAAAATTGGCCATTTTCCGACCAAACGTCGCGTCGGTTTCGATAATGCCGAGCCCAAGCTGAACCATGGACTATCCTCTGCCGCTGTTGCAGCCACCTCGCCAAGCCGACAATCCATCAACCCAGGATTGTTTACGAATGATAGTGTGCAGTGCAGCACGCCTTTGTCACGAGTCAAATCGTGCCATGCAAATCTTCAACAACTCGTTACCAGCGCCCGTTAAGGCGTTAACAAGGTGTTACCTTGGTTGCATCATCAGCTTCAGGTAGCTTCGGGTTTCCTTCCGTCAACCAATGCGTCTATCAGGGCCAGATGCTGCGGTAGGCATACACGGTTGAGATCGTAGCGCTCCACCACCGTCCGGCGGGCCGCGGCCCGCAGCGGGGCATGCGCGGCGGGGTCGGCCAGGGCGCGGACCACGGTATCGGCGACGTCCTGCGGCGAGAAGAAGTCGACCAGCAGGCCGTTCACCCCATGCTCGATCACCTCCTGCACGGGGGCGGTGGCGGAGCCGATGACCAGGCAGCCGAGCGCCATGCTCTCGAGCATCGACCAGGACAGGACGAAGGGAAACGTCAGGTAGACATGCGCCTGGGACAGGCTGAGCAGGCCGAGCAGGGTCGCGTGCGGGACCTTGCCGGTGAAATGCACCCGGGCCAGGTCCAGCTTCTCCCCCAGCTCGGCCAGCATGACCTCCTTCCAGCTGCCGCCCGCGGCCGGCTTGGCGCCGTAGTGCGGGTCCTCGCCGCCGACCAGGACGATCTGCGCGGCGGGGCGGCGGGCCAGGATCTCCGGCAGGCTGCGCATGAAGACGTGGAAGCCGCGATAGGGCTCGAGCCCGCGGGCGACGAAGGTCACCACTTCGTCGCCCTCCCGCAGGCGGCAGCCGTCGGGCAGGGTGATGTCGACATCGGGCAGGCGGCGGATTTCCTCGGTATCCACGCCCTCGTGCACCACCGAGATCCTCTCCCGTGCCCAGGCGGGGAAGCGGCTGGCCTGCCACTGCGTGGGCGTCTGGCCCCAATCCGCGGTCTGCAGGGCGACCAGGTGGTTGGCGTTCAGGATGCGGACCCGGCAGGCATCATCCATCGAGACCTGCCCCGGCGGGTCGAAGCCGACGTCGGCGCCGGTGGAGTGGTAGTAGAACTCCCAGTAGAACAGCAGCTTGGTGTCCGGCCAGATGTCGCGGAGGAAGAGCCCCTCGCCCCAGCCGGGGTGGCAGCAGACGATATCCGGGGTGAAGCCGCGTTCCTTCAGCTGCAGCGCGGCGCGGGCTGCCTGCTGGCCACGGAAGACCGCATTCTCGAAGCGGCGGAGGTAGCGGTGGGTGGAGGCGGCGCCCGTGGCGGGCGGCTTGTAGCGCAGGTGCTGCACGCCGGGCAGCGTCTCCCCGGCATTCTCGCCGAGGCCGATGACCTGCACGCCGGGCCGGGCCGCCAGGGCGCGGGCGACGTGGCGATATTGCGCCGGGAAGTTCTGATGGACGAAGAGCGCGCGCATGGGCCTCGGGTCCTGTGCTCGGGTCAACCGTTGCGGCCGACCATGGGGCCGATCATTCCGGGGGTGGCGGCGCCGGGCGAAGGCCGCTCATGCCGCATCGGGCCGAAGGAGTCCAATGGGCGGGCCTGCACGCGGTTCGCGCTTGCGTGCTGCACGAATGCGCGCGGCGCGGCAACAGCGGCGCGGCTCGCGTCTTTCCCGAAACATGCAAGCTGCGCTCGAAAGGACCGACTGGTCCGTGCTCTCGACCCTGCTTCGCCTGGCACAGCGTGATGGCTGGCGGGTGGAGTTCGACAGTGACCAGATCCTGGTCTCCTCCCGCCGTGCCCTGGAGGGGGTGGTGGTGCTGCCGTCGCGCCTCATGCGCCATGCGCGGGCGAGCGGCTGGAGCGCCGCGATGGCGCCGGGGCGGATCGGGCTGCGGCACCCGGCGGTGCGGCAATCCGTGCTGCTGCGCCTGGGTGGCTGAGGCGCCGGGCAGCGCATCCAGGTGTGCCGTGCCGTCAGGCGGCGCAAGTGGGATGGCCATGCCGCGTCGGATTCCCATCACGATGAGTGAAATCCATTGGGAAAATTAATCCAGGGTTGAATTCAGGGCGGAAATTGCGAAACTGCCTCCAATAAGCAACCAAAAGATGAACGGAAACGGCCAAAACGGTCTCTCCGCCCTGCATCAATCATGGATTGATGCAGGTCGTCCTCGGTTGCCTGAGCGATCCGGCCCGGCATGGGTTAAAGTTTCCTAACGATCGGCGCGCAATCGCGCCGGCATGTGGCGCTGAACGATCGGCAAAGGGAGGGGACATGAGCAAGCCTGGCCCGCGCCCGATGCATTCGGTCGGCCCCCGGGACAACCCGTCGCGCCCGCCCTGTACCGCTCCTGGGGCCACCCGCAAGGCCGGCCGCCGGCCGGCCGGGCAGCGCACCGCCGAGGAGCTCTCGGCCGAGATCGACGGCCTCATGTCGAAGGGCCAGGGCCGGGACGCCGTCTTCGGCTTCGGCAGCCTGCTCGGCATGGCCGGGCTGGCGATCCTCTGCGCCGCGCCGCTCGGCTGGGCGCTGAATTACCTCGGGCTGATCCCCGGGCCGGTCGGCTTCGAGCGCGGGCCGGCCGGGAGTGAGCTGGCCATGGTGGCCGGGCGCGACCTGGTGAGGCCGGCCTATTGGCTCGGCCTCGGCCTCCTCGGCTATGCGCTGCAGATCTGCCGCCCGCTGGTGCCGCTGCTGCTGATCGGCGGCGTGGTCTGGTGGAGCTGGCTCGGCCTCTACATGGCCTATGAGGCCGGGCTCATCGTCATGCCCATCAGCCCGCCGGCCGCCCGATGACGGCCTTCCCCGCAACCGGCGCCGCAGGTGACCGCATGGCCCGTATCCTGGCCCGTATCCTGGCCCGGTTGCGGCCGGTGGGCCTCGTGCTGCTGGTCCTCGGCATGGCGGATAGGGCGGCGGCGCAGACGGTGACGGTCTCGCCGGCCTGCGTCCGGCAATGCGGCGCGGCCTCCGGCACGGTGCGGTCCAACCCGCCCGAGGTGCAGGCCTGCCTCATCCGCTGCAACGCGGGCCAGGCCTTCGAGCGGAGCGCCGGCCGCGCCGCGCCGCGCCGCGGCGCTTCCCCCGCCCCGCCGGTGCCCTACGGCGCGGCACGGCCGGCCTATGCGCCGCCGCCGCCGGCAGGGGATGCCGCCTATGCCGCCCTGCAGGGGCCGACCGGGCAGCGGCTGGCCGCCGCGCCGCGGGAGAATTACCAGCCGCAGGTGCGCGGGCTGAATGCGGCGGCGCTGGGGGCCGGGGCGACGGCCGCCGCGCGGCCGGGCGGGGGCCAGGCCGCGGGGCGATCGGGGGCCATCTACCTCGCGGCACCGCCGAGCGCGGGCTATGGGCTGACCTTCGGGATGGCCGACCGGCTGGGCGCGCATGGCCAGGCGGAACGGAGCTGCCAGTCCCGTGGCGGCGGCGGCGCCTGCCGGCTGGCGCTGGAATTCACCGACCGCTGCGGCGCGGTGGCCCAGGCCCGCCGGTCCACCGGGCTGGTCCGCACCGCGGATCCCAGCACCTATACCATCACCTTCGCCGCCGGCGGGGCCGGCGGCACCAAGGAGGCGGCGGAGGCCCAAGCCATCGCGGATTGCCGCAGCCGCGACCGCAGCGCGAGCTGCGAGGTGGTGGCCAGCGGCTGCGGCGGCTGAGCTACCAGCCGTGCAGGGCGAGGCTGTCGGCCGGGGCCTGTTCCCGCCGCTCATGCATGCCGTAGTCGCGCATCACCCCGACGACCCGCAGCCGGTAGCCGGCGAAGATGCCGCCGCGCCCGGCCGCCTGGCTGCCGCGATGGGCGTCGTGGTTGCGCCAGCAGGCGACGGCGGCGTCATCCTCCCAGAAGGACAGGCTCAGCAGCTTCCCGGGGTTGGTGAGGCTGCGGAAGCGCTCGACCGAGACGAAGCCGGGGATCTTCTCGAGTTCCGGCTTCAGCCGGGCGGCGTGGTCGAGGTAGTCGTCGAAGCGGCCTTCGGCGGGTTCCACTTCGAAGATGACGGCGATCATGCGGGGTCCTCCTTGGCCCGGCAAAGTGGCATGGCGGCGGGGCGCTGTCTTTCGCCCGGGCGCGAAGCGCTGTCTTTCGCCCGGCGGCGAAGCGGGCGGGGCGGATTGCGGCTAGGCTGCCGGCCGGACCCGGGAGATGCCGATGACCAGCCCCGCCGCCTTCGCCAGCGTCGCCGCCCTGCTGGCCGACCCGGCCCGCGCCGCCATGCTGACGGCGCTGCTGGCCGGGGAGGCGCTGACCGCGGGGGAATTGGCGCGGATCGCCGGGATCGGCGCGCCGGCGGCCAGCGCGCATCTGGCCCGGCTGGTGGCAGGCGGGCTGGTCGCGGTGCATCCGCAGGGGCGGCACCGCTACCACCGGCTGGCCTCGGCCGAGGTGGCGGCGACGCTGGAGGCGCTGGGCGGGCTGGCCGAGGCGGTGGTGCCGAGCCGGCGCTGGCCGCATGGCGCGGCCTTCCGCGATGCCCGGCTCTGCTACGACCACCTGGCCGGGCGGCTGGGGGTGGCGCTGCATGAGGGGCTGGCCGGGCGCGGCTGGCTGGCGCCGGTGGCGGGCGGCTGGGCGGCGACGGCGCGGGGCGAGGCGGGGCTGGCGGCGCTCGGCGTGGATCTGGCGGCGGCGCGGCGGGCGCGGCGCTTCGCCTGCGACTGCATGGACTGGTCGGAGCGGCGGGCGCATCTGGCCGGAGGGCTGGGGCGGGAGATCGCCGCCTGCTGCCTCAGGCGGCACTGGCTGGTGCGGCTGCCGGGGGAGCGGGAGGGCGACCCGATGGCGCGGCGCCGGCTGCGGCTGACGCCGGAGGGCGCGCGTTGCCTGGGCGAGGCGCTGGGGGTGGGCGCGGTGAGCCTCGCCGCCTGATGGCGCCGGCGACGCGGCTGCTGCTGGCGCTGACCCTGATGACCAGCGCCAGCCAATTCCACCGGGCGGCGCTGGGGGTGATCGGGCCGGAGCTGGCCGGGGACCTCGGCGCCGGGGCCGGGCTGCTGGGGGCGGCGAATGGCGTCTTCTTCCTGGCGCTGCTGCTGCTGCAGATCCCGGTGGGGCTGGCGCTGGACCGGGTCGGGCCGCGGCTGACGGTCGCGGTGCTCAGCCTGCCCTGCGTGTTGGGGGCTTTGGGCCAGGGGCTGGCGCCGGATGCCGGCTGGTTCCTGGCGGCGCGCTTCCTGCTGGGGATCGGCTGCGCGGCATCGTTCATGGCGAGCGTCGTGCTCTGCGCCCGCTGGCATGCGGGGGAGGGGCTGACGACGGCGCTGGGGCGGGTCTTCGCCTTCAGCCAGTTAGGGATTTTGCTGGCGGGGGCGCCCTTCGCCTGGGCGGCGGCGGTGCTGGGCTGGCGCGGGGCCTATGCGCTCTCGGCCGTGGCGACCCTGGCCCTGGTGGCGCTGTGGTGGGCCTGGGTGCGGGACGATCCGCCGGACCGGCCCCGCCCGCCGCGGCCGGCGGAGACGATCGGCGGGGCCTTGCGCGGGCAGCTCACCGTCTGGCGGACGCCGGGGCTGCTGCCGGTGCTGGCGATGCATCTGGTGGGCTATGCGGTGATGGCGACGGTGCTCGCGGTCTGGGCCGGGCCCTATCTGGCCGAGGTGCATGGGCTGGGGCCGGGACCGCGTGGGGCGGTGCTGGGCGGCATGGGGCTGGCACTGGTCGCGGGGCTGCTGGCGATCGGGCCGCTGGAGCGGCGGCTGAATACCCGGAAGTGGCTGGTCGCCGGCATGGCGAGCGGGGCGGTGCTGGTGCTGCTGGCGCTGGCCGCCTGGCCACGGGCGCCGCTGCCGGTGGCGGCGGGGCTGCTGGTGCTGCTCTGCCTGTTGAGCTGCTACCCGGTGGTGGTGGTGGCGCATGGGCGGTCGCTGTTCCCCGACCATCTGGTCGGGCGGGGGGCGACGACGGTGAACCTGGCGCAGACCCTGGGGAGCGCGGCCTTGCCGGCGCTGACGGGCTGGGCGGTGGCTTTCGCCCCGATGGGGGAAGCCTGGCCGATCGCCTTCGCGGTGCTGGCGGCGGCGCTGGCGCTGGGGATCGGTGGGTATCTGACGGGGCGGGATGCGCCGCCGCGGCGGTAGGGCGCCGGGGAGGGAGGCTTGCTCCCTCCCCGGCGGTTCAGCTCAGCGCTTCCACCAGCCCCGGCGCTTCGGGGCGGCTTCGTCGAGGGCATCGACGCTGACCGGGAGGATGGCCGGGCCCTGGAGGACGTCCGGGGCGGCGGCGACGGGCTCGGTGGCCGGGGCTGGGGCAGGCTCCGGCTCCGGCGCGGCAGGGGCCTCGGCCGCGGGGGCTTCGGCAACCGGGGCTTCGGCAACCGGGGCTTCGGCAACCGGGGCTTCGGCAGCGGCGGGCTCCGCGACGGGGGCCTCCGCAGCCGGGGCTTCCGGCGCGGCTTCGGCGACCGGCGCTTCAGCAGCGGCGGCCTCGGCGGCAGGAGCTTCGGCACCAGACGCTTCGGCGGCAGGCGCCGCGGCGGGGGTTTCCCCGAACGGAGTCTCCGCAACGGGGGCTGCCACCGGCGCCGCTTCCACCGGCGCCGCTTCGGCGGCCGGGGCTGCCGCGGCGGGTTCCGAAGTCAGGGCGACCTCGGGAACCATCGGCGTCGGCGTCGGCACCGGGCGGGAGCGGCGTTCGGCTGCGGCTTCGGCCGCGGCCTCGGCGGCTTCCATCGCGGCCATGATGTCGTCGACATGGCCGGCGAAGGGGTCGGCCGGGGTCGGGCCCATGTAGCGCGGCGGCTCCGCATAGCGCGGGGCCGGCTGCTCCGGGCCGGGTTCGGCACCTTCGCCGCGCGGCGGCAGGCCGGGGCGGCCACCGCGGCGGCCGCGGCGGCGGCGGCGCGGGCCGTCGCGACCGGCGTCGCCCTCGGCATCGGCCGTGCCTTCGGCCTCGCTGCCCTCCTCGGCGGCGTCGCCTTCGGTGGGGGCTGCGGCAGGCTGGGACGCAGCAGGTTGGGGCGCGGCAGCGGGGGTGGCGCCGGCGGGGGCCTCGGCCTCCTCCTCGTCGCCATCCTGCTCATCCTCGCCGTCGCTCTCGCCCTCGGCGCGGCCATTCGGCGCGCCGCCCTCGGTGCGCTGGCCGCCACGCCGGCGACGGCGCTTGCGGCGTCCCTGGCGCTCGGCCTCGGCGGCGGCCTCGCCACGCTGGGCTTCCGTGCGGGAAGCCTCGCCACGGGCCGGCTCGGGCGCGTCCTCGATATCGGGGACGTCCTCGACCTCGGGCTCCTCGGCCTCCGGCGCATAGTCCATCCGCAGCGCGGCGGGTGGCGCGCTGGTCTCGATGACGCGGGTCGGGTCGGCGGCGCGCAGCCGTTCCAGCCGGAAGTTCGGCGGCAGCAGCGTGTCGTCGGGCTCGAAGACCACGGACATGCCGAAGCGGCCCTCGATCACCTGCAGCTTGTCGCGCTTGCGGTTGAGCAGATAGAGCGCGACCGGCGAGGCGACGTGGATGCAGATCTCGGCGGCGCGGCGCTTGGCGCCCTCCTCCTCGATCGCCCGCAGCACCTGCAGCGCACTGCTTTCCAGGCTGCGGACCTGGCCGCGGCCCTGGCAATGCGGGCAGGTGACGAAGGTGGTCTCGGTCAGCGAGGGCCGCAGGCGCTGGCGCGACATCTCCAGCAGGCCGAAGTGGCTGATCCGGCCGACCTGGATGCGGGCGCGGTCGTGCTTCAGCGCTTCCTTGACCCGGCGCTCGACCTGCGCGTCGTTGCGGGCCGATTCCATGTCGATGAAGTCGATGACGATGAGGCCGGCGAGGTCGCGCAAGCGCAGCTGCCGGGCGATCTCGTCGGCCGCCTCGAGGTTGGTGCGGAGCGCGGTGTCCTCGATGTGCCGCTCACGCGTCGAGCGGCCCGAGTTCACGTCGATGGCGACCAGCGCCTCGGTCTGGTTGATGACCAGGTAGCCGCCGGAGCGGAGCTGGACCATCGGCGAATGCATCGCATCGAGCTGGGCCTCGACCTGGTGGCGGGCAAACAGCCCGCCGTCGCGGAACAGCTGGATCTTCTTGGCATGCTGCGGCATCAGCATGCGCATGAACTCGCGGGCCTCCTGGAAGGCGTCTTCGCCATCCACCAGGATCTCCTCGACGTCGCGCGCATAGACGTCGCGGATCGAGCGCTTGATGAGGTCCGCTTCCTCGTAGATCAGCGCCGGGGCCGAGGAGGCCATGGTGCGGTCGCGGATATTGTCCCAGAGCCGCAGCAGGTATTCGCAGTCCCGGCGGATCTCGGGCTTCGGCCGCTGCGCGCCGGCGGTGCGGACGATGAGCGACATGCCCTGCGGCAGGCTCAGCTCGTCGATGACCTCGCGCAGGCGGCGGCGGTCCGTCGCCGAGGTGATCTTGCGGGAGACGCCGCCGCCGCGGGGCGAGTTCGGCATCAGCACGGAGAAGCGGCCGGCCAGCGAGATATAGGTGGTGAGCGCGGCGCCCTTGGTGCCGCGCTCCTCCTTGACGACCTGGACCAGCAGGATCTGCCGACGGCGCATCACCTCCTGGATCTTGTAGTGGCGCAGGAAGCGCGGCGGGATGCGGCGTTCGCGCGACATCTCCTCCGGGCCTTCGCCGCCGATGGTCTCGGGGGCGGGGGCATCCTCCTCGCCGGCTTCGGCGTCCTCGGCCCGCTCCTCGTCGGTGCGGTCGTCGCCGGCGCTCTCATCGGCGGTCTCGATGGCCGGGGGATGGACGAAGTCGGGCTGGTCGCCTTCGCCGGGGGCGGCTGCCTCGACGAGGGGGGCCTCGGTCGCGGCGGGCTCGGCGGCGTCCGGGGCGGGGGCGGCCTCGGTGAAGGTCGCCTCGGTCGGCGTGGCCTCGATCGGGGCGGCTTCGGTGGTGGATGCCTCCCCGGCCGTGGCATCCTCGACCGTGGTGGCCGCGTGGGGCGAGGCCTCGGCGAGGATGTCCATGGCCTCGGCGGGGGTGATCGCCGCCTCGGGCGTCGCATCGGCGGCGGCCTCGAGGGCATCGGCGAGGGCGGCCTCGCGCTCCTCGGATTCCTCCTCCTCGCGGGCCTCGGCGGCCTGCATCTCGATCAGCCGCTGCCGGTCGGCGACGGGGATCTGATAGTAATCGGGATGGATTTCGGAGAAGGCGAGGAAGCCGTGGCGGTTGCCGCCGTATTCCACGAAGGCGGCCTGAAGGCTGGGTTCGACCCGGACCACCTTGGCCAGGTAGATATTGCCCTTGAGTGGACGTTTGGTCGCGGCCTCGAGGTCGAATTCCTCGAGCCTCGTGCCGTCCAGCACCACGACGCGGGTTTCTTCCGCGTGGGATGCGTCGATCAGCATGCGCTTGGTCATCGAAGCGGTTGCTCCGCGCCGCGCGGCACCGGGGTGCGTCGCGGCGGATCGGGGTGACGTGACCCGAAGGGGGGCGGGTGCGCGGCGCGATCTGGCGACATGCGGCAATCCGTCCTCATCCGGCGGGGCAGCCGGGCTCGGGCAACCATCGGGCCGGATGCGGCGCGCGGTGGCGGCCCGGGGCGGCGCCCCAGGGTTCGCGCCCCCGGTGCCACCCGCGCGGGGCGCGGATGGGGCGGCGTCAGTCACGCTTGCACCAGGGGCAGCCCCGCGGAATGCAGGGCGCCAAGGGTCCGTCACGCGACAGGTCCCGCGAAGGACGGAGGAGGCAGCCCGGACACCCCGAGCCGGCACGCCCTTTGGGGCAATGCCGGGGATGTGGCGGGTGGTGGCCCGGCGAAACGCGGAGGCGGACCAATCCGCCCCCCATGCCAGACCAGCCGCTGATGTCGCCGACGGTCCGCGGACCGGTCGGTCGCGTGGCCTGTCGGCGTGAAAGCGCCGTAATCCTCCGCCGGCAGCGGGCGCCGCCGGGGCGGTTCACCATAGGGGAGGGGTTGGGCTTCCACAAGGCTGCTCCGCCCTGCCTGCAACCCTGCTGCGAGAAAGCCGGGGGTGGATCGCCCCAATTCTGCCCATCGTTACGATTTATTGTCCGTTGCGCGGGCAGGACAGCGGCTGTTCGCTTCACCCGGTGGCGGATTCCGGGTAGCTTCCGGACGCAACGCTGGGGGGCGTGGCACCGATGACGAAGCTTGGGGGGGATGGAGTGTTCGGGCGCCGGCACTGGTTGCTGGGCGCATCCGGGCTGTTGCTGGCGGCGCCGGCCATCGCAGCGGGCGGCCGGCCCAGCCTGAGCCAGACGCGGGGCGAGACCCGGCTGGTGCTGCCGCTGGCGCGGACCGGCGGCTGGCGGGTTTCGGCGACGGCCAATCCAGCCCGGCTGGTTGTCGAATTGCCGCATGCGCCCTGGTCCGGTCCGGGCCGGCTGGCCGGGGCCGGCGTGGTGGCCGAGGCGCGCCGGGAAGGCACCGGGGCCGGGCAGACCTTGATCCTGTCGCTGGCCGGGCCCATCGCCGCGCCGCGGGTCGGCGTCGCCGGCGGGCAGCTGCACATCACCCTGCGGCCGGGGCCGGCGGCGGGATTCGCCCAGCTGGCGGATGGCCGCAGCCTCGGCGGCAACATGGGCGGCAACCGGAGCACCAGCAGCGCGGCGCGGGCCTCCGGGCCCTTGCCGCTGGTGGTGCTGGACCCGGGGCATGGCGGGCGGGACCCGGGGACCATCGGCGGCCGCGGCACGCTGGAGAAGCGCATCACCCTGGCGGCGGGGCTGGAGTTGAAGCGGCAGCTGGAGGCCGGGGGGCGCTGCCGGGTGCTGCTGACGCGGTCCCGCGACGTCTTCATCCCGCTGGCGGAGCGGGTGGAGATCGCCCGACGGCGGGATGCGGCGCTGTTCCTCTCCCTGCATGCCGACAGCGCGCCGGGGGCGCGGGGGGCGAGCGTCTATACCCTGAGCGAGACCGCCTCCGACAGCCTGGCGGCGGGGCTGGCGCGGCGGGAGAACCAGGCGGACCGGGCCGGCGGCCTGCGGCTGCCCAGCGTCCCGCCGGAGGTGGGGCGCATCCTGCTGAGCCTGATCCGGCAGGAGACGCGGGCCGGGTCGGAGAAGATGGCGCGGCTGGTGGTGGGGGCGCTGGACGGGCAGGTGGCGCTGCTGCCGCATACCCACCGGCGGGCCGGCTTCGTGGTGCTGAAGGCGCCCGACGTGCCGGCGGCGCTGGTGGAGATGGGTTTCCTCTCCCATCCGGCCGATGAGGCGGCGCTGAACAAGGCGGCCCACCGGACCAAGGTGGCGGCGGCGCTGGCCGAGGCGGTGCACGGCTTCCTCGGCGCCCGGGGGCCGGCGCTGGCGGCGGCGGGCTAGCCCGAAGCCGTCTGTTCCCGGGGCGAAACTTACCCGCTGCCGCCATGGCCCGGCCCCGGCGCCGGCCTTATATCTGGCGTGATATCTGGCGTGCCGCAGCACGGTCGCGCATTTGCGGGTATGTCGCATTCCACGAGACGCTGTATTGGGACCCGTCATGTCGCCCCCTGATTACCGCGCCGAGCCAACCCTGAGCGCCGCGCCGCCGCCTCCCCCGCCGCCCGTGCCGCCCGCGCCCAAGAAGCGCCGGCGCCGGCCGCTGTTCCGCGGGGTTTTCGGCGGGCTGCTGATGCTGGCGGCGGTCGGGGCCGGGGTGGCCGGGATCGCCGGCTATGGGCTGTACCGGCAGGTGGCCGCCGACCTGCCGGACTATCGCTGGCTGGCCGACTACCAGCCGCCGCAGATGTCGCGCATCTATGCCGCCGATAGCCGCCTGCTGGCCGAGCTGGCGACCGAGCGGCGGGTCTTCGTGCCGATCGAGGCCATCCCGCGCCGGCTGCAGGCCGCCTTCGTCAGCGCCGAGGACCAGCGCTTCTGGGAGCATCATGGCGTCGATCCCATCGGCATCGTCCGCGCCGCGCTGACGGCGGCCGAGAATTACGGCAGCGGCCGGCGGGTCGGCGGCGCCTCGACCATCACCCAGCAGGTGGCGAAGAACATGCTGGTGGGCGCCGACCGGACGCTGACGCGCAAGCTGCGCGAGGCGATCCTGGCGATCCGCATCGAGGAGACGCTGCCGAAGGACCGCATCCTGGAGCTGTACCTGAACGAGATCTTCCTCGGGTACCAGGCCTATGGGGTGGCGGCGGCGGCGCAGGCCTATTTCAACAAGGGCCTCGATGAGCTGACCCTGGGCGAGACCGCCTTCCTCGGCGTGCTGCCCAAGGGGCCGAACAACTACAACCCGGCCCGCTTCCCCGAGGCGGCCAAGGCCCGGCGCGACTGGGTGCTGGACCGGATGGTCGAGGATGGGGCGGTGCCGGCGGCGGAGGCCGAGGCGGCCAAGGCCGAGCCCATCGTCGCCCGGCCGCTGCGCCGGCCGGAGGTGATCCAGGTCGGGCAGCATTTCACCGAGGACGTGCGGCGCGAGCTGACGAGCCGCTTCGGGCCGGAACAGACCAACATGGGCGGGCTGGTGGTGCGGACCAGCCTGGACCCGGCGCTGCAGGCCTCGACCGAGGCGGCGCTGCGGACCGGGCTGACCGCCTATGACCGGCGGCGCGGCGGCTTCCGCGGGCCGGTGGCGAAGATCAGCGCCGCGGCGACCGAATGGCTGCCGGCGCTGGAGGCGGTGACGCGGCCGGGCGGGGCGCTGCCGGAGTGGAAGCTGGCGGTGGCGCTGGAGGTCCGCGACCGCGAGGCGCGACTCGGCTGGATCGAGCGGCCGGATCCGCGCGGGCCGGCGCAGCCGCGGACGGCGGCGCTGGGGCTGGAGGATGCCGCCTGGGCGCGGAAGGCGCTGGGCGAGGGCCGGCTCGGCGCGTCGCCGCGGCGGATGCAGGACGTGCTGGCGCCCGGCGACGTGGTGCTGGTGGAGCAGATGCCGGCGGTCCCGGCCCAGGGGCGTGCCCCGGCCCGGCCGGAGCGGCTGTCGCTGCGGCAGATCCCCGGCGTGGAGGGCGCCATCGTGGCGCTCGACCCCTCGACCGGCCGCGTGCTGGCCATGGCCGGCGGCTGGTCCTTCGACCGCAGCCAGTTCAACCGGGCGACCCAGGCGCAGCGGCAGCCGGGATCCTCGTTCAAGCCCTTCGTCTATCTGCCGGCGCTGGAGGCGGGGATCCCGCCGACCCAGCGCTTCCTCGATGCGCCGATCGAGATCAATACGCCGCAGGGCATCTGGCGCCCCGGCAACTACGGCGACGGCGTCACCAACAGCTATGTCTCGATGCGCACCGCGCTCGAGAAGTCGCTGAACCTGGTGACCATCCGCATCGCCCAGGAAGTCGGCATGGACAAGGTCTCGGAGACGGCGGCGCGCTTCGGCGTCATCCCCAACATGCCGCGCTACCTGGCGATGTCGCTCGGCTCCGGGGAGACCACGGTGCTGCGGATGGCCGCCGGCTATGCCGCCTTCGTCAATGGCGGGCGCGAGGTGGCGCCGACCCTGATCGACAGCGTGCAGGACCAGCGCGGGCGGGTGGTCTGGCGCAGCGACAACCGCGGCTGCGCCGGCTGCGGTGCGCGCAATGCCGCGGCGGGGCCGCCGGAGCTGGTGGACAACCGCCGGCAGATCACCGATCCGATCGCCGCCTACCAGATGGTCAACCTGCTGACCGGCGTGGTGACGCGCGGCACCGGCGCCGCTGCCGGGAAGGGCCTCGGCCGCCCGGTGGCCGGCAAGACCGGCACGACCAACGACTACGTCGACAACTGGTTCGTCGGCTTCACCCCGGACATCGTCGTCGCGGTCTGGCTGGGCTTCGACGAGCCGCGCAGCCTGGGCCATGGCGAGACCGGCGGCAGCAATGCGGCGCCGATCTTCCACGACGTGCTGGAAGCGGCGCTGCGGGGCAGCCCGGCGGTTCCCTTCCGGGCGCCGCCGGGCGTGGCGCTGGTGCGGTTGCCGGACGGCAGCATGGAGGCCTTCCGGCCGGGGACGGAGAATGCCGCCCGGCCGCCGTCCGAGGACCCGGCGCGGGGGACCGCGGCGGGGCTCGACCAGGGGCTGGGCGGGCTCTACTAGACCCGTTCAGTCCAGCGTCATCCCGGTGTAGCCGGCCTTGGCCACCGCGTCGCAATGCTCGCGGTAGGCCGGGGCGCCGCCCTGGTATTGCAGCACCCGGCGGGTGGTGCGGCCCTCGACGTTGCGGTTGATGCCGGTCATCCAGCTGTCGACCAGGGTGTAGAGCAGCCCGCCCGCCAGCTCCTCGACATGGCGGGACCAGTCGGCCTCGGCCTCGGGCGTCGTCTCGATGCGGGTGATACCCTTCTCCTGGGCGTAGCGCATCAGCTCGGCCACCCATTCGACGTTCTGCTCGATGCAGCGGGGGATGTTGCAGCGGGTGGAGGCGTTGTGCGGCCCGACCAGGGTCAGCATGTTGGGGAAGCCGTGCGACATCAGGCCGAGGTAGGTCTGGGTGCCCTCCTGCCACTTGTCCTTCAGGGTCAGGCCATCGGTGCCGGTGAAGCTGACGCGGTCGAAGCTGCCGGTCACCGCATCGAAGCCGGTCGCGTAGATGATCATGTCGAAGTCGCGCTCGGCGTCGCTGGTCTTGATGCCGGTCGGGGTGATGCGCTCGATCGGCGTCGCCTTGATGTCCACCAGCGAGACATGCGGCAGGTTGAAGGCCTCGTAGTAGCGGGTCTCCTGCGGGACGCGGCGGGTGCCGAAGCCGTGGCACTTCGGGATCAGCATCTCCGCCACCTTGGGGTCCTTCACCCGCTGGCGGATCTTCTTCGCCACGAATTCGCTGAACAGCGCATTGGCCTTGGGGTCGGTCAGCATGTCGCGGAAGTTGGCCATCCAGATGGCGAAGCCCGGCTTGGCGTAGAGCTCTTCCCAGAAGGCCTCGCGCTCCTCCGCGCTCACCTCGAAGGTGCCGCGCGGGTCGGCCTGGTGGATGTAGCAGCCGGGGGTCTGGCGCAGCAGCTCGAACATCGCGGGGTAGCCGGACTTGATCTTGTCCTGCTCGGCCTCGGTGATGGCGGCGTTGTGCAGCGGCGTCGCCCAGTTCGGCGTGCGCTGGAAGACGGTGAGAGAGCCGACCAGCGGCGCGGTGGTCTGGATCACCTGCACGCCGGTCGCGCCGGTGCCGATGATGGCGACGCGCTTGCCGCTGAAGTCCACCGGCTCATGCGGCCATTTCGAGGTATGGAAGGACTGGCCCTGGAAATCGTCGATGCCCGGCAGCCGCGGCATGGTCGAGGCCGAGAGCGGGCCGAGGGCGGTGATGAGGAAGCGGCAGTCGAAGCGCTCGCCGCTCTCGAGCGTCACGGTCCAGCGGCGTTCGGCTTCATTCCAGGTGGCGCCGGCGACGCGGCTGTTGAACTTGATGTCGCGGCGGAGGTCGAAGCGGTCGGCGACGTGGTTCAGGTAGCGCAGGGTCTCCGGCTGGGCGGCGAAATGCTCGCTCCAGTTCCATTCGGCCAGCAGCGTATCGTCGAAGGCATAGCCGTAGGTGTAGCTCTCGGAGTCGAAGCGGGCGCCGGGGTAGCGGTTCCAGTACCAGGTGCCGCCGACGCCGCTGCCGGCCTCGAAGACCTGGACCGAGAGGCCGAGCTGGCGCAGGCGATAAAGCTGGTACATGCCGGCGATGCCGGCGCCGATGACGATGGCGTCGGTGGTCCGCGTCGCGGCGCCGGTGGGGCGGTCGAGGGTGGTGACGGTATCCGGCATCAGGTCTGCTCCCGGGGTTTATTGCGCGATGTAGCCGCCGTCGATCACCAGCTCGGTGCCGGTGATGAAGGAGGCCTCGTCGGAGGCGAGGAAGAGCACGCCCTGGGCGACCTCGATGGGCTCGCCCAGGCGGCGCAGCGGGGTGAGCGGGATCTTGGCCGCCCTGCCACTGGAATTGGTGCCGCCGAGCATGGCGGGAAGGTAGCCGGGGTGGACGGAGTTCACCCGCACCCCCTGCGGGCCCCAGCGCACCGCGGCCGACTTGGTCAGCAGCCGGACGGCGCCCTTGGAGGCGGAATAGCCGGGATGGCCCTCCGCCCCGCCGATGAAGCCCATGATGGAGGAGATGTTCACGATGGCGCCGCGGCCGGCCTTGGCCATCTCCTGCGCCGCCAGGGTGGTGCCGAGGAAGGTGCCCGTCGCATTCACCGCCAGCAGCCGGTTCCAGCCTGCCAGCGACAGGTCGTCGCCGACCGCGCTGCCGCTGATGCCGGCATTGTTCACCAGGATGTCGAGCCGGCCATAGGCTTCCAGCGTGGCGGCGATGAGGGCATGCCAGTCGGCCTCGGCGGTGACGTCGGCGCGGTGGAACAGGGCGCGGCCCTGGCCGGCGTTGATCTCGGCGGCCAGCGCCTCGCCCAGCTCGGGCAGCACGTCGGCGATGACGACGGCGGCGCCTTCGCGGGCGAATAGCCGGGCCTCGGCCTCGCCCATGCCATGGGCGCCGCCGGTAATGATGGCGACCTTGTCCTTCAGCCGCATGGGGGTTTCCTCCGTGGTCTTGCCGGGATCATCCGCCCGTGGGGGGATGGCGGCAAGGTCACGGGCCTGGAAAGGGCGGCTGGCGCGGGGTTTGCTGGAAGGATCTGCAGGAGGCCCGCATGACTGCTCGGCGCAAGATGAACCTGGTGGCCTATCTGAAGGCCGGTCCCTCGGCGAGCTACCCCAGCTCCTGGCGGCATCCGGCGGCGACGCTGGACGACCTCTTCACCCCGGAGCGCTGGGAGCATCTGGCGCGGGTGATGGAGGGGGCCTGCTTCGATGCCTGCTTCTTCGCCGATGGGCTCGGCATCCCCGACTTGTACAAGGGCAGTTACGACGACTACGTCGGGCGCGGCGGGCAGCTGACGCTGGTGGATCCGATGGTGCTGCTGCCGATGATGGCGCGGGTGACGCGGCACCTCGGGCTCGGCGTCACGCTGTCGACCAGCTTCATGCCGGCATACATCCTGGCGCGCTACCTCGGCTCGCTCGATATCCTCAGCCGGGGGCGGGTCGCCTGGAACGTGGTGACCACGGCGCGGGACTTCGAGGCGCGGAATTGCAGCATGCCGGGCGGGCTGCCGCCCAAGGCGCAGCGCTACGACATGGCCGACGAGGTGATGGAGGCCTGCGACGCGCTGTGGCGCGGCTGGGAGCCGGATGCGCTGGTGCTGGACCGGGCGGGCGGCGTCTTCGCCGACCCGGCGAAGATCCACCGGGCCAATTACGCCGGGCGCTACGTCAGCACCGAGGGGCCGATGTCGATCCCCCGCTCGCCCCAGGTGCGGCCGCTGATCATGCAGGCCGGGTCCTCCCCGCGCGGCCGGGACTTCGCGGCGCGCTGGGCGGAGGCGCTGTTCTGCACCCCGGCGACCAAGGCGGATGCGCTGGCCTATCGCAGCGACATCCACCGGCGGATGGCGGCGATCGGCCGGCCGGTGGAGGAGTGCAAGGTGCTGCCGAGCTTCACGGTGGTGCTGGGGGAGACGGAGTCGATCGCGCGGGAGAAGGCGGAATACCTCGAATCCCTGGTGGACCCGGAGCTGGTGCTGGCCGCGTCCTCCTGGTCCGTCGTCGCCGATCTCAGCACCATCGAGACGCCGGAGGCGCTGGAGGCGGCGGGCGGCAACCAGGGCGTCCAGGGGCATCGGGACCGGATGCTGCAGGTGGCGCGGGAGAAGGGGATCAGCTTCGCCGCGGCGGTGCGGCAGCCGCGCGCCCTGTTGGCCGGGACCGCGGCGCAGGTGGCCGACGTGCTGGAGGACTGGTTCACGGCGGAGGCCTGCGACGGCTTCATCCTGCCGCCGACCCTGTTCCCCGGCACCTTCGAGGAGATCGGCCGGATGCTGGTGCCGGAATTGCAGCGCCGCGGGCTGTTCCGCACCGCCTATGCCGGGCGGACCCTGCGGGAGAACCTGCGGAATCCGGGGTGACGGGGCCCCGTCACTGTCCAGCCCCGGCTCAGGCCCCGGTCAAGCCGAGGCTGCACCGCGCGCCGATGGATCGCGGCAGGGTTGCACGCGGCGTCGTGATCGTGTTGTGAGAACGAGGCGCGGCCCTATGGTGTCGCTGCCGTCGGTCCCATGGCCTGTCCGGCCGCGGGATGGTTCACGTCATGGCTGGGCGGGCCGGTTCTTCCGGATGGGAGCATCAACGGGGATGCGCTGGATTATCGAGAAGGTCACACCGGCGCGGCGGCGTGCCCGGGAGCTGATCCGCGAGGCCAATGCGGCGCGGGACCGGCGCGACTGGCCGGCGGCGCGCGAGGCCTATGGCCGGGCGCTGCAGGAATACCCGCCGATGCCGCCGATCTGGGTCCAGTACGGCCATGCGGCCAAGGAGGCGGGCGACCTGCCGGCGGCGGAGGGGGCCTATCGCCGGGCGCTGGACCTGCGGCCGGGCTTCGCCGAAGGGTATCTGCAGCTGGGCCATGCGCTGAAGCAGCGGGGCCAGGCGGCGGAGGCGCTGGAGGCCTATACCCGGGCGGCTTCCCTCGCGGCGGAGAACCCGGAATACCAGATGCAGCTGGGCCATGCGCTGAACGGCATGGGCCGGCGGGTGGCGGCGGTCGAGGCCTTCCGCCGGGCGCTGTCCCTGGCGCCGGGGCGGGTGGATGCGGCCCTGGAGCTGGGCCATGCGCTGCTCGCCCTGGGCGAGCCGGTGGGGGCGCTGGAAGCCTTCCGCCAGGCCTTCCAGGCGCAGCCGGAGCAGCCGGCCAGCACCTGGGTGCAGCATGGCCATGCGGCGCGCGGCGCCGGGGAGCTGGCGGCGGCCGAGGCGGCCTATCGCCGGGCGCTGGAATTGGCCCCGGACCAGGGGGATACCCATCTGCAGCTGGGCCATGTGCTGCGCCAGCGCGACCAGCCGGCGGCGGCGCTGGCGGCCTATGGCCGGGCGGCGGCGCTGGCGCCGGAGGATGCCATGCCGCAGCGGCTGCTGGGCGAGGCGCTGCTGGCGGCCGGGCAGCCGGAGGCGGCGGTGGAGGCCTTCGCGCGGGTGGCCGCGCTGGCCCCGGGCGAGCTGGCCGGGCATCTGCAATTGGCCGAGATCCTGGTCGGGCTCGGGCGGGCGGAGGCGGCGCTGGCCGCCTGCGACCGGGCCCTGGCCCTGGCGCCGGGGAATGCCGCGGCGCGGGCGCTGCGGGCGGACGCCTTCGCGGCGCTGCCGCCGCTGGACGCGCCGCTGGGCGTCAGCCTGGCCGCGGCACGCTGGGCGATGCGCTTCTTCGTCGGGCGGGAGCCGGCGAGCCTGGAGGAGGCGGAATTCCACCGGACGCATACCGACATCGATTCGCTGCGCCGGGCCTTCGCCGAGACGCAGGAATTCGCCGACTTCTACCGCAAGCTGGTGCCGCGGCGCTTCGCCGTGCCGCTGTTCCTGCTGTCGCCGCCGGCCTCGCCGCAGGTGCCCTGGTGCTTCACCCCGCCCACGCTGAGCCGGCTGAACAGCCAGTTCTGCACCCTCGGGCAGCTGGAGGAGCCGGCCTATGCCGCCTGGTGCGAGCGCTTCGGGCTGAAGCCGACGCAGCACCGCAAGCCCTGGGAGTTCTGCTACATTGGCGTGGCGCTGGAGGCGGCGGGGCTGCTGCAGGCGGGCAACCGGGGCCTCGGCTTCGGCTGCGGGCAGGAGCCGCTGCCATCCTATTTCGCCTCGCGCGGCGTGGCGGTGATGGCGACGGATGCGCCGGCCGACGTGGTGGCCGACCAGGGCTGGCACTCGACCAACGAATATGCCGCCGGGCTGGACGTGGTGCATCAGTCCGAGCTGGTCTCCGAGGCGGAGTTCCGCCGGCTGGTGAGCTTCCGCGCGGTGGACATGAACCGCATCCCGGCCGAGCTCGCAGGCTACGACTTCTGCTGGTCGGCCTGTGCGCTGGAACATCTGGGGTCGCTGCGGGCGGGGCTCGACTTCATCATCGCCAGCCTCGGGACGCTGCGGCCGGGCGGCATCGCGGTGCATACGACGGAGTTCAACCTCTCCTCCAACGCCGAGACGATGGAGACGCCGGGGCTCTCGGTCTATCGGCGGCAGGATATCGAGACGCTGATCCTCGAGCTGACGGCGGCCGGGCATGAGGTGGCGACGTTCAACACCCATCCGGGCGACCGGCAGATGGATGACTACATCGACCTGCCGCCCTATGCGCTGCCGCATCTGAAGCTGCAGCTCGAGCGCTATACCACCACCTCCTTCGGGCTGGTCATCCGCAAGGGCGGGGCGAAGGCGTAAGGCGCGCCCGCCCTACAGGAAGCGGGCGATGGCCTCCAGCCGCGGGCCTTCCGGCACCAGGGCGACGTAGGAGACGAAATCGGGGGAGACGGTGGCGCGCAGCTCGGCCACCGTCTGCGGCACCAGCGCGCCCTGGTGCGGGATGAGGAAGAGGCGGCGGCCTGCGGCGAGCGGCGCCAGGATGGCGAAGGGGTCGCCGTACTGGCGCCATTGCAGCAGGCTGATCTCCACCACCAGGGCGCAGGCCGGGCTGCGCGCCAGGGTTTCCGCCATGCCGCGCAGCACCAGCGGCTCGAAGCCCTCGGTGTCGATCTTCACCACATCGGCCAGGGTGCCGGGCGGCAACAGGGCATCCACCCGGTCGATGCCGATGCGGAGGCCGTCCCGGGCGCTGGCGCCGGGCGTGCCGGGGGCGGAGACCCAGCCGCCGCCCATGTTGGTCGGGCTGACGCGAAGGAGCGAGGAGCCGGCTTCCGCCCCGGCCGCCAGGGCGAAGCTGGTGACCCGGCCGTTGAAGCCGTTGATGTCGATGTTGTCGACCAGCAGGGGAAAGAGCTCGGGATTCGGCTCGAAGGCGAAGACCCGGCCTTGCGGGCCGACGATGGTGCCGGCCTTGACCGTGTAGTAGCCCATGTTGGCGCCGATATCGAGAAAGGTATCCCTCGGCCGCAGCAGCGCGCAGAGCACGTTGTCGACGAAGGTTTCCCAGACGCCGCCCATGATGATCCAGGGGCTGATGCCGCGGTCCGCGGTATGGACGAAGAAGGGCTGGCCGGTGGCGAGCTGCGTCAGCGCCCGGTTCTTGCCGAGGTAGTAGTAGGGCCGCATCGTGGGTGGACTCCGGGGAGGCGTGGCAATGAGCGTGGTGCGGCCCGGTTCGTGTCAGGCGAGGTCGACGGTCGCGGCGCCGAAGCCGAGGAATTCGCCGGTGACGCGCTGGTTGCTGTCCACCCAGAGCAGGCCGGTGCAGCTGCCGGTGGTGACGACCTGGCCGGCTTCCAGGCTCAGCCCGAATTGCGGCAGGGTGTTCGCCAGCCAGACCAGGGGGGTGAAGGGATCGCCGGAGGGGTTGCCGCCGACTTTCTCGACCTGGACCGCATCGCCGCAGGTCTGGCGGACGGTGAGGGCTTCGAGCGCCATGTCGCGCCAGCCCGGCACGTCGGCGCCGAGGATGAGGCCGGCATGGGAGACGTTGTCGGCCATCAGCTCCTCCAGCGTCACCGCCTTGGGGTCGAGGTAGCGGCAGACCACCATCTCGATCGCCGGGAAGGCGGCCTCGATGCAGTCCATCACCTCGGCCTTGGTGTAGGGCGTGGCGCGGGCGGGCAGGCCGCGGCCGAGGCGGAAGGCGATCTCGGTCTCGATGCCGATCTGCTCGCCGGGGGCGACGGTCCAGGTGCCGCCGCTGGGGCGCAGGCCGCTGGCGGCCATGATGGCGGCGGAGGGGGTCTTGCCCGGCGGCGCCGCGCATTTGTAGCCGCCGATGCGGCCATCCATCCGGCGCAGCACCTCCTGCTGGATGGCCCAGACCTCGGCCGCGGTCTTCGGGGCGGCGGCGCCGAGGCCGGCGAGGCGGGGGCCGCCCTGGCGGACCGCGAGCAGGAGATCGGCGGCGGATTGGGTCATGCGGGATCTTTCGATGCAGGCCGGAAGGGCAGCGCCGAGGATCGCATCGGCGCCGCCGGCCCGGTAGCCGGAATCGGCATCAAACGCCCCTGGATGCACCCTTGGCGCGGACCAGCTTGCCGGGGAGGGCGCCGGTGAACCGGCCTTCCTCGAAGACCGGGACGCCGGAGACGAAGGTGGCGCGATAGCCATCGACGCGCTGCACCAGGCGGCGGCCGCCGGCGGGCAGGTCGTAGCGGACCTCCGGCTTGTGCAGGCGCATGTTGGCGTGGTCGATGACGTTGACGTCGGCCTTCATCCCCGGCGCGAGCACGCCGCGGTCGTGGAAGCCGAAGAACCTGGCGGTCTCGCTGGTCTGGCGCTTCACCACCAGCTCGAGCGGCAGGCGGTCGCCGCGGCTGCGGTCGCGGGCCCAGTGGGTCAGCATGTAGCTGGGGATGCCGGCATCGATGATGGAGGAGCAATGCGCCCCGCCGTCGCCGAGGCCCAGCACCGTGGCATCGTCCGTCAGCATGGTGCGGATGATGTCGTGGTTGTCGACGTTGTAGCCGGTGACCGGGAAGAACAGGAAATGGTCCGGGCTTGCCGAGAGGTAGTCGTAGGCGACCTCGTCCGGGGTGCGGCCCTCGCGCGCGGCGATGGCGGCGATGCTCTCGCTCTCGGGCGGCTCGTAGTCCGGCGGGTCGCCCAGCTTGAACATGCGGTTCCAGCGGCGGACGATGTGCTGGCGGAACTGGGACAGCTTCTTCAGGTATTCCTCGGCCGGGGCCTCGGACAGGATCTGCGCGCGCATCGCCGGGTCCTGCATCCGGGCCATGCGCTCGGCGACGGGAAGCTTCAGCAGGGCCTGGTAGCTGGGGCGGATGGAGAAGGGGTTCAGCGCGGTATCGGCGCCGAGCAGCACGCCGACCGGGCGGCCGCAGACCTGGGCGGTGACCATGGCGCCCTGGGCGCGGGCGGCCCGCACCCCTTCCATCAGGCGCTTCCAGCGGGCCGGGTCGGTCGGCCGGTCGGTCAGCAGGAACCAGATGGGGCGGCCGGTCTGCTGGCCGAGCTTGGTCATCCAGCCGAGTTCCTCGGTCTCGATGTCGAAGTCGCTGTTCATGCCGAAGGCGCCGTAGCCGACCTTGCCCAGCGCCTGGCCGATGCCCATCAGCTCGGCCACCTCGGAGTAGCGGCCGGGCACCATCTCCCCGGTCAGGGTCTTGTGGCTGTTGGTGCGGCTGGTGGTGAAGCCGAAGGCGCCGGCGCGCATGCCTTCCTCGACCAGCCGGTGCATCTCGGCGATGTCGTCGGCGGTCGCGGCCTCGCGCCGGATGGCGCGTTCGCCCATGACATAGACCCGCAGCGGGTGGTGCGGGATCTGGGCGGCGACGTCGATGGCGCGGGGGAAGGCGTCCAGCGCATCGAGGAATTGCGGGAAGCTTTCCCAATTCCACCTGAGGCCCTCGGCCAGGGCGATGCCGGGGATCTCCTCCACCGCCTCCATCAGGCCGATGAGCTCGTCGTGGTCGCGGCGGCGGACCGGGGCGAAGCCGACGCCGCAGTTGCCGAAGAGGATGGTGGTGACGCCGTGCCAGGAGGAGGGGGCAAGCTCGCTGTCCCAGGTGGCCTGGCCGTCGTAGTGGGTATGGGCATCGACCCAGCCGGGGGTGACGATATGGCCCTCGGCCCTGATCTCGCGCGTGGCGGGGCCGGCCTTGCCGCCGACCTGGGCAATGCGGTCGCCGTCGAGGGCGACATCGCCGGTATAGCCGGGTTTGCCGGTGCCATCGATGATGGTGGCGCCGCGGATGACGGTGCTGTGCATGTGGACGTTCCCCTTGTTGCCAGGGCTTGGTGCCGGGATTGAGCGCCCGGCGGGCAACGGGGTCAAGCGCGCCGGGTGCTAGAAATCCACCGCCGCCGAGACGATGACGGTGCGCGGCGACCCGACGGTGACGTAGGTGCCGGTCGTTAGCCAGTAATTCTGGTCGAAGGCATTCTCGAGGCTGGCGCGGAAGACGACCGGCTTCCGGTCGATCTCGGTGCGGTAGCGGGCGCCGATGTCGACGCGGGTCCAGCCGTCGAAGCGCACCGTATTGGCGCTGGTCAGGTAGGAGCCCGAGGTATGGATCACCCGCCCGTTGAGGGCGAGGCCGGGGACATTCGGCACGTCCCAGTCCAGCCCGGCCGAGAGCGTCCGGTCCGGCACGCCGGCCGCGTCGTTGCCGCGCTGGGCGGCGATGGCCGGGCTGGTCAGCTCCGGCTTGAGGAAGGTCACGCTGCCGATGCCGCGCAGCCCCGGCAGGATCTCGCCATAGGCCGAGAGCTCCAGCCCGCGGTTGCGCTGCTCGCCGTCGTAGGCCAGCGCGTTCGAGGCGGTCCGGATGGAATTCGGCCGGGTGATCTGGAATACCGAGGCGACCGTCGTGACGGCGCCCCAGTCCACCCGCACCCCGGCCTCGTACTGCTCCGACTTGAAGGGGGCCAGGACCTCGCCGACGTTGGAATAGCTGGCACCCACGATCTCGCCGCGCGTCAGCCCCTCGGCGTAGTTGGCGTAGAGGGAGACGTTCTGCAGCGGCTTGACGACCAGGCCGGCGAAGGGCGTCGTCGCGCTGGCGTCGTAGGTGGAGGACCGCGCGCCGGTGGTGGTGCTGTAGCTGGCGACCCGAACGTCCTGCTGGCGGACGCCGAGGGTCAGCAGCACGCGGTCGCCGGCGAAGGCCAGCGTATCGGCCAGGGCGAAGCTGTTCAGCGTGGTATCGGAGGCCCGGCGCGGATCGGTGCGCGCTGCGGTGACGGCGGGCAGCGCAGAAGGGCTGTAGATGCTGGAGGCCAGGCCTGTGGCGGTGGTGACATAGGCATTGCCCGCTTCCTGCTGGAAGCCGGTATAGGCCGCGTTGACGGTATGGCCCACGCCCAGCAGGTTGAACCGCCAGTTCAGGCCGGCGGTCCCGCTGACGGTCCTGGAGTAGGAATCGTAGAAGGCGTTGGTGACCCGGAAAGTGCCGTCCTCGGCGACGCCCGGGGATGAGCCGGGGAAGACCTGCTGGTTCCAGCCGTCGCGGTAGCCGACGGCGCCATAGGCGGTCACCGAATCCGTCAGGTCGTATTCGAGGCGCGTGGCGATCGTGGAGTCCTGCTGCGAGAGCCGCGTGCCGGGGTACCAGTTGCTGCGCGCATCGGGTGGGGCGGGGATGCGGGTCACGGTCGGCAGGATGCTGATCTGCGGCCGGAAGTTGCGGGTATCGTCGCGCTGGAAGATGGCGTCGGCCGACCAGCGCAGGCGTTCCCCCCGGTAGTCCAGCCCCAGCGCGCCGAGGCCGCTGCGCAGGTTGCCGCGGTCGATCGAGGCCTCGCCATCCCGGTACAGCCCGTTGAAGCGGATGCCCCATTCCTTGTTCTGGCCATAGCGGCGGGCGACGTCGGCATGGACGCCGACATTGCCGCTGCCGATATAGGTCGTGGTCAGCCGGGTCAGCGGTTCCTCGCCGGCCCGCTTGCTGACGATGTTGATGGCGCCGCCGATGCTTCCCCCCGGCGCGATGCCGTTGATGAGCGCGCCGGGACCGCGCAGCAGCTCGATCCGTTCGATGAGCTGCGCCTGGACGCGGTTGGAGGAGATCAGGCCATAGAGCCCGTTCAGCCCGACGTCCTGGGCGGGGACGGCGAAGCCGCGGATCTGGAAGGTGTCGTCGAAGCCGTTGCTGCCGGTGGTGAGGCGGACGGAGGCATCGTTCACCAGGGTATCGGCGGCGGTGCGCGCCTGCTGGTTCTCGATCAGCCGGGAGGTGTAGTTGGTGGTGCTGAAGGGCGTGTCCATCACGCCCCGGGTTCCGAGCAGCCCGAGCGAGCCGCCGCGCGCCACCTGGCCGCCGGCATAGGCGGGCGGCAGGGCGCCCGCGATCGGTCCGGCGACGCCGGTGATCTCCATCTGCGGCAGCCGCATCGCCTCCACCTCGGTCAGGGCGGGCGTGGCCCCCGCCGGTCCGGCCGGAAGCACCGGCTGGGCCGCGGCCATCGGCAGGGTGCCGAAGCCGCAGAGCAGCACCCCGGCGGCCAGGCGCCCCGCGGCGGCCGTCGCGCCGGCACGATGGGCGGGCACGCCTTGATCGGCCATGCGGTGAATTCGACCCATCGGTATCGGTCCCCATAGTCCAGGCGGTCGGTTAGATGCGAATGATTCTTATTAACAGAAATGCATCTTGCCGCAAGCGACCCCGGACGCCGTTCCGTGGCGGCACCGAGCCGCATCCCGGCATTGCCTTGGCACCGGACTTGCTGGTCACTGCACCGCAGCAGCGGGGACGGCGGCATGGCCAAGCGCCGGATGCATCTGGGGTTCGATTTCTCCTACACGCACATGGGCGGCCGCTGGCGCATGCCCGGGGCCTGGCCGGGGCGGGTCTTCCCGGATATCGAGATGTTCGAGGAGATGGCGCGGATCGGCGAGCGCGGCTTGCTCGACATCATCTTCTCCGGCGACGGGACCGGGGTGCCGGATACCTGGCGCGGCAGCCGCGATGCCGCGGTCGAGTGGGGGATGAACTGGCCGCGGCAGGACCTGCAGCCGATCGCGGTGGCGATGTCGCGCGTCACGAAGCATGTGGGCTTCGGGCTGACCTATTCCTCCACCTTCATGCATCCCTACTACACGGCGCGGCTGATGAACTCGCTGGATCACCTGACCGGCGGGCGGATCGCGATGAACCTGGTGACCTCCACCCGGCCGGCGGATGCGGCGAATTTCGGCTTCGATGGGCTGATGGACCACGGCGCCCGCTACGACCGGATGGAGGAGTTCACCGATGTCTGCAAGGCGCTCTGGGCCAGCGCCGAGCCGGATGCGATGCTGTGGGACCGGATCACGGGGCGGGTCGGCGACCCGGCCAGGATCCACGACGTCCATCACGCGGGACGGTTCTTCAAGGTCGATGGGCCACTGAACACGCCGCCCTCGCCGCAGGGGCGGCCGGTGCTGATCCAGGCGGGCGGCTCGCCGCGCGGGATCCGCGCCTCGGCCCATGTCGCGGACCATGTCTTCGGCGCGGACATGGACCTGCACCTGCAGGTGCGGCAGCGCCAGGCGCTGGATGCGGCGCTGGCGGCGAAGGGGCGGGACCCGGAGACGGTGGGCATCCTGTGGCAGACGCCGATGGTGGTGGCGGAGACGGAGCGCGAGGCGCTGGCGCGGCGGGACATGCTGCTGACCGCCATTCCGCCGGAAGCGGTGGGGGCCTATCTGTCCTACAATTCAGGCTATGACTTCTCCAGGGTGCCGGCCCGGTTCTGCCTGCGGGACCTGCATGCGGAGATCATCGCCAGCCAGGCCTCCCCGGTCGGCTTCATCCACAAGCTGGCGGAACGGATCGGCGCGGATACCGAGCTGACGCGGGCCGAGTTCTTCGAGCACGGGCTGAAGGAAGCCACCAGCTACGACACGACCTTCGCGGGTTCCCCGGCGCAACTGGCGGACCGGATGGAGGAGGTCTTCGAGGCGACGGGCAGCCGGGGCGGCTTCATGCTCGGGCATACCGTCTCGATGCCGCTGGACCTGACCGGGATCGCCGACCTGCTGGTCCCGGAACTGCAGCGCCGCGGGCGCTTCCGCACCGCGTACCGGTTCAAGACCCTGCGCGACAACCTGGCGGATGATGGAGTGGACTAGGCCGGGGTGATGCCGAGGCTGTGCCGGATCTCCGTCAGCTCGGCCTGCTTGGCGCCGCGGAGGTTGCGGTCGAGGGCAGGCGCTGGCGTCAGCCCCGCACCCGGTCCGAGAGGTCGGCGGCGCGGCGGACGAAGTCCAGCGGGCCTGAGAAGTCGAAGGATTTGTAGACCGCGGCGAGATGGTTGAAGTGCGGTGCCTGGGCAAATTGCACGAAGGCGAGGCGATGGCCTGCGTAATCGCTGTTCAGCAGGTCCCGGCTGAATGACAGGAGACGGCGGCGGTCCTCGGCGCCCCAGCTGTCGTTCAGGGTGTAGAATTTCTGCAACCAGTCGCTGCTGCCCTCCCCGGTGAAGGCGGCCTGGTTGGGGGTGACGCAGAGCTGGCCGCCGATCAGCTCGCGCGCCGCATGCATCATCACCGGAAGCTGGGAGCAGGCCAGTACCCGGCCGGCGTGGAGCAGCGACTGGTTGGGCATCAGCAGGCCGGCGGGGCTGCGCTCGGCGAGCGCGATGGCGGCGGTGAGGTGGGCGCGGATGCCTTCCCGGTAGCAGACCAGGTCGGCGAGCTTCTCCTGCACGGATTGCAGCTTCTCGAGGCCGGTCTGCCGGGCGCTCCACATCGCGGCGCCGATCATCATGTCGGCGACGTAGAGCAGCCGCAGGACATAGGGGAAGGCGGAATAGCGGTGCAGCGTGGCGCGGACCTGCTGGGCGGCCTTGGTATAGCGGTAGAAGAAGACGTCCTCCCAGGGGATGAGGACGTTGTCGAAGACGACGAGGGTATCGACCTCGTCGAACTTGTTCGCCAGCGGGTAGTCGGCCGCGTTGCCGCGCCCGGCGAAGCCGCCGCGGCAGATGTGCTTCACGCCGGGCGCGCCCATCTTCACGATGCAGCCGAGGGCGTAGTCGCTTTCCTTCTCGTCGGTCCAGGCGCCGACGGTGGGCTTCAGGTAGGCCTGGTCGGCATAGGCGGCGGCGGTCTCGTACTTGGCGCCGCGGATGACGATGCCGGCGTCGGTCTCCTTCACGACATGGACCATCATGTCCGGGTCGCGCTCCGAGATGGGCTTGCTGCGGTCGCCCTTCGGGTCGGTATTGGCGGAGACGTGGAAGGGGTCCTGCTGGACCACGCGGTTGATGTGGTTCTCGATGTTGGCGGCGAAGCGGGGGTCGATCTCGTTCAGCAGGTCGCGGCCATCCTGCAGCGACCACATTTCGCCGACCGTCTCGTCGCCGACGCGGGTGACGACGCCGCCGATGTCCTTCATCAGCGCATCGACGCTGCGCCACTTGCGGTGCCAGTCCTCCTGCGTGCGGGGGGGCTGGTTGTAGACGCTGTGGGTCTCGCCGCCCTCCTGGTAGGTCAGGTCCTCGCGGTACTTCGCCTCATGCTGCATGTCGTACATGCGGGCCTTGACGGCGACGATGGGGGCGAAGGCACGGTGGGTGGTGACGTCCTTCACCTTCTCGCCGTCGATCCAGACTTCCCGCCCGTCGCGGATGCCGTCGAGGTATTGCGCGCCGGTACGGATCATGGATCGGGGCCTGTCTGCCTGTTCGGGCGGCAGGATGGGGCCTGGCCGGGCATCGGCAAAATATCTTTTGCCGGGCTTTGGCATAGGGCTAGCCTATGCGGATGGAGATTTCCCTGCGGGCCCTGCGGTACCTGGTGGCCGTCGCCGACCAGGGCAGCGTGACGGCGGCGGCGCGGCGGCTGCACGTCTCGCAGCCTTCGATCTCCGAGGCGCTGGCGGCGCTGGAGGCGGAGCTGGGGCTGGCGCTGTTCCGGCGCCACCACGCGCGCGGGGTGACGCCGACGCCGGCCGGCGCCCGGGTGGTGGCGGAGGCGCGGCAGCTGCTGGCGCATGCGGGGGATTTCGCCCGGGGGGCGCGGGCGCTGGGCGGGGAGCCGGCGGGGGAGATCACCCTCGGCTGCTTCCTGACGGTGGCGCCGCGCTTCCTGCCGCGGCTGCTGTCGGCCTTCGCCGAGCGGCATCCGGCGATCTCGGTGCGGCTGGAGGAAGGCGATCAGGCGGAGATCCTGGCGGGAATCGCGCTCGGCCGGACGGAGCTGGCGCTGGCCTATGACTTCGCCCTGCCGGAGGCGGTGGAGGCGACGCCGCTGGTGGCGCTGCCGCCGCATGCGGTGCTGCCGGCCAAGCACCCGCTGGCGCGGCGGCCGCGGCTGACGCTGGCGGAGCTGGCGGGGGAGCCGCTGCTGCTGCTCGACCTGCCGCATTCGCGGGAATATTTCTACTCGCTGTTCCGGGCGAAGGGGCTGGAGCCGCGGATCGGCTTCGCCTCCCGCAGCCAGGAGCTGATCCGGGGGATGGTGGGGAATGGGCATGGCTTCGCCATCCAGAATGCCATCCCGCGCAGCCCCTATGCGGTGGATGGCAGCCGGATCACGGCACTGCCGCTGGATGCGGATCTCGCGCCGGTGCGGCTGATGCTGGTGGCGCCGCGGGGGCAGGTGACGCGGCCGGCGGTGGGGATCTTCGCGGGGTTCGTGCGGGAGGCGTTTCGGGCAGGGGGGGTATTCGATGAGGCCTAGGAGGCAGGGCGGCGCTGTCCCTGCGGGTGCCCGATCCGGCCCCATCGGTCGCACGCGTTTTCGTAACTATACGGTAAGGGAATGCTGTTCGTATCATGGTCTGGCGGAGCCTGAGAATGGCTGCGGAACGGCGCTGCACGGGACGGTCATGGAACGGGACAAGACAATCTATCTTGGCGCGGCAGGCCTGCTTGCCGCCTCGGTCTGGCCCATCCTGCTCGTCGGCTATCCGATGCTGTTCTGGGATTCCATCGATTACCTGGCGGTGGGCATTCAGCTCGGCTTCGGCACGCTGCGGCCGCCGGTCTATGCCTATATGATCCGGCTGCTGCACTGGAACCTGTCTCTGTGGCCGATCGTCGTGGGGCATGCGATCCTCGCCGCCTGGCTGATCTGGCGCATGCTGGACGCGCTGCAGGTACCCTGGCGCAGCCGGCTGGCGGCGCCCGTGGTCATCGCAATGTCCAGCCTGCCCTTCTTCATCATCTGGGTGATGGCGGATGTCCTGACCGGCCTGATGGTCGTGGCGGCCTTCGTCCTTGTCGTGCGGCCGCCAAGGCGTGGCTGGGAGCACGGGCTGATGGCGGGCTTCATGGTCCTTGCCGGCATGGCCCATGTCACGCACCTGCCCCTGCTGTTCGGTGTCGGCTGCATGCTGCTGGTCGCCGCGCTGGTCTGGCCCGGGCTCGGGCTGTCGCGCGGCGCGGCGCTCGGCGTCATCGGCGCACCGGTGCTGGCGGCCGCTATCCTGATAAGCGCGAATTTCGTCCATTACGGCGTCTTCCGGGTGACCTATTCGAGCCCCGCGCTCGCACTGACCCGGCAGGTCGAAGATGGGCTGACGCAACGTACGCTCGACGCGGAATGCCCGACGCGCCGGTGGCGGCTCTGCGACGAGCGCATCCTGCTGGACGGGGCCACCTCGCTATGGTTCGGCTTCGCGGATGACAGCCCGCTGCAGGCCCGGCTCGGCGGCATGGTCGGCTATGCGTCGGAGGCGGCGGAAATCGTCTCCGCCACCACCCGGCGGTACTGGCGGGAATCGCTCACCGCCGGGATCGCGCGGGCGGGCGCCATTCTGCTGTCGCCCGACAGCGCCTCCTTCGGGGCACGGCGGGACCAGGCGGCGATCCTGGACAGCCTGCGGGACCATCAGTACGGGCACCTGGACGGCGGCATCGGCCGGCCGCTGCGCACCGTGCAGCTTACGGCGGCGGCCAGACTGGGTGACCTGACGGCGCTGGCCTGGCTGCCGCTGCTCGCCCTCGGCGGCGTGATCGCCTGGCGCCGCCGGGTGCCGCTGGCGGCGGTGTTCATCGGCATCAGCCTGGCGGCGATTATCGGCAATGCACTCGTCATCGGCGTCGGAGGCGACGTGGAAGGCCGGTACCATGGGCGGCTGGCCTGGCTCGCCCTGATGGGCTGCTTCCTGGCCGCAACCTCCGCGCGGACGCCGGCGGCAGCCCAGGACGGCGCCGCCATTGTCCGGCGAGGCCCTGGCGCATCGGCACAGGAAAGCGACCCGGCTCACGGCTTGGCCGCGTGATCGGCGCCTTCCGGTGATCCCATCCCAGGCGGTCCCGCTTCAGTAGCCGCGCGCCGCGTCCACCGGATGCTTTCCGCCACATCGGCTGCCGCCGATGGCGGCCGGGATCTCATTGCCGCGGAGAACCTCGGCCAGGGCCGCCTCGCCGTGCAGGCAGGTGACCCCGGGGATGGATTTCGGGACAGGCATTCCCCCAGGTCGCTTTGGAAGGCGACGGCAATCGTCAGCGGCGGCGCCCGGCGGCGATGAGGCCGGCCATGGCGCCGATGGCGAGTACGTAGCCGAGCGGGCCGAGGCCGCAGATGCTGGCGGTGGCGGCGAGGCTGGTGAAGGTCTTGTGGCGGAAGGGCTCGCGCCGATGGATGTTGGATAGGTGGATCTCGATCACCGGGCAGTCCAGCATCAGCATCGCGTCCATGACGGCGATGGAGGTGTAGGACAGGCTGGTGGCGTTGATCAGCAGCCCGTCGGCGGCGGCGCGGGCTTCCTGCACCCAGTCGATGAGCTGGCCTTCGTCGTTGGTCTGGCGGAAGTCGAGCAGCAGGCCGGCACGCTCGGCGGCGCGGTGGCAGCGGGCGCTGATGGCGGGGAAATCCTCTCGGCCATACATCCGTGCAAACGCTCCTTGGGCATCGAGGCCATAGAGGTTGGCATTGGGGCCGTTGAGGAAAAACACGGTGGGCATGGGCGGATGGTTCCACAGCCGTGGCGCTGGCGCTAGCCTCGCGTGATGCCGCTGGCCAGGAGAATGCCGTGATCCATACCCGCATCCGTCCCTTCAATACCCGCGACACCTACCCGGCCCAGAAGCTGGACAACGACCTGGCGCAGGCGGTGGTGGCGCGGGGGACGCTGGTCTTCCTGCGCGGGCAATGCCCGCAGGACCTGGATACCTCGGAGAGCGTGGGCATCGGCGATCCGGTCACGCAGACGCACAAGGTGATGCAGAACATCGTCCAGCTCATCGGCGAATGCGGCGCCCGGATGGAGCATGTGACCAAGCTGGTGGTCTATATCACCGACGTGCGCCACCGGGAGGCGGTGTACCGGACCATGGGCGAGTATATCCGTGGCGTGCATCCGGTCTGCACCGGGCTGGTCATCGTCGCGCTGGCGCGGCCGGAGTGGCTGGTGGAGATCGACGCGACGGCGGTGATTCCGGAATGATGCGGCCCGATCGCCGGAGGGCGCAGGCGAAGCCGAGCACCGCAGGCGCCGATCGGTCCGCCGCACCGGCGGTGCGCGCATGACCTTCTCGATCAGTGGGCGGTGTCCGCGGACCGGGGAATTCGGCATCGCGGTATCCTCCTCCTCCCCGGCGGTCGCGGCGCGTTGCGCGCATGCGCGGGCGGGCGCGGGCGTGGTCGGCGCGCAGAACATCACCGACCCGCGGCTGGGGCAGCAGGGGCTGGTCTGGCTGGCGGAGGGGATGGAGGCCGCGGCGGTGCTGGCCAGGCTGCGGGCGAGCACGCCCTTCATCGAATACCGCCAGTTGGTGGTGCTGGGGCGGACGGGGCCGGCGGCGGTATTCTCCGGCAGCGGGACGCTCGGGCTGCATGGCGCGGCGCTGGGCGCGGATTGCGCCGCGGCGGGCAACATGCTGGCCGATCCGGCGGTGCCGCAGCGGATGGTGGCGGCCTTCGAGGCCATCCCCGATGCGCCGCTGGGCAGCCGGCTGGTCGCCGCCATGCAGGCCGGGCTGGCGGCGGGCGGCGAGGCCGGTCCGGTGCATTCGGCGGGGATGGTGGTGGTGCGGGACCAGCCCTGGCCGATCGCCGACCTGCGGGTGGACTGGGCCGAGGACGACCCGGTGGCGGCGCTGGCGGCGCTATGGGCGCGCTGGCAGCCGGAGCAGGAGGCCTATCTGCAGCGGGCGCTGGACCCAACCGTGGCGCCTTCCTACGGCGTGCCCGGCGACCCCTGAGCTATTCCGCGGCCTGCTGCGCGCCGGCATGGCGGCTGGCGGGGCGGGGCAGGCCGAGGTGGTCGCGCAGGGTGCGGCCGCTGTAGTCGGTGCGGAACAGGCCGCGGCGCTGCAGCTCGGGGATGACCTCCTCGACGAAAAGCTGCAGGTCGTGGGGGATGCTGCTGAAGGTCACCATGAAGCCGTCGGCGGCGCCGGCCTCGAACCATTCCTGCATGCGGTCGGCGACCATCTTCGGCGTACCGCGGACCGAGGTGCCGCTGCGGGCGACGTGGCGCTGGTAGAGTTGGCGCAGGGTCAGGCCCTCGTCCCGGATGGCGGCGACGATGGCGTCGAAATAGGATTTATGCCGGTTGGCGGTCTTCGGCAGCATCTCCAGCGGGATGGGGCTGTCGAGCGGGATGGCGGAAAGGTGGATGCCCTCGAGGTCGTCGGACAGCAGCTCGCGACCGACGTCGGGGTGGATGAGGTCCTGGAGGGTCTGGTAGCGGTCCTCCGCTTCCTCCCGCGTGGCGCCGATGGTCAGCGACAGGCCGGGGAGGATCTTCAGGTGGTCCTGCGGCCGGCCGTAGCGGGCCATGCGGCCCTTGATGTCGGCGGCGAGGAGGATCGCCTTGTCCAGCTTGCCCTCGGCGCCGAAGATCACCTCGGCGGTCTCGGCGGCGAGTTCCTTGCCGTCCTCAGAGCCGCCGGCCTGGATGATGACGGGGCGGCCCTGCGGGCTGCGGGCGATGTTCAGCGGGCCGCGGACGGTGAAGAACTCGCCCTTGTGGTGCTGGACGTGCATCTTGTCGGGGTCGAAGTAGAGGCCGGATGCTTTGTCGTGCAGGAAGGCGTCGTCGTCGTAGCTGTCCCATAACTCGAAGGCGAGGCGGGTGAATTCGCGGGCGCGGGCATAGCGCAGTGCGTGGGGCTCGAGCCCGTCGCGGCCGAAGTTGTAGCCGGTGGAGGGATGCGCCGAGGTCACCACGTTCCAGGCGGCGCGGCCGCCGCTGATGTGGTCGAGCGAGGCGTATTGCCGGGCGAGGTTGTAGGGCTCGGTGTAGCTGGTCGAGGAGGTGCCGCCGAGGCCGATATGCGTGGTGGCGCCGGCCAGCGCCGTCAGCAGGGTGATCGGCTCCCAGATGTTCATGAAGCGCGGGGCGCGGCTGAGGGCGCGCATGTTGCCGTCGCGGGCGGCGGGCACATCGGCCTGGAAGACGAAGTCCAGCTTCCCGCGTTCCGCCAGCTGCGCGAGCCTCGCGTAGTGGCCGATGTCGAGCGACAATTCCGGCCGCGCATCCGGGTGCATCCAGGCGGCGGGGTGGTTGCCGACCGGGTTCATCAGCCAGCCGAGGACGAGGTGGCGGGTCATGGCGGGGCTCCGTTGCGCCGGCGATTATGCGGCGATGCGGGGCGGGATCAAGGTCAGAAGGCCAGCAGGTTGTCGCGGAAATGGGCGTGCTCGAAGGTGCGGCGCATCAGGCCGCGCTGCTGCAGGGCGGGGACCAGGCCTTCCGTCACCTCGGCGACGCTTTTCCGGCTGACATTGGGCAGGGCGATGAGGAAGCCGTCGCCGCCGACTTCCTGCATCACCTCGTCCATCTGCGCCGCGACGGTCTCCGGGGAGCCGACCAGGTCGACGCAGGCGCCCATGCTGCTGTAGTCGATGATGGCCTCGCGCAGCGTCTTCTTGCCGGCGTTGCGGATGAAGCCGGCGAGGCTCGACTGGTGGCCGTTGGTGGAAAGCTCGCCGACCGGGGCGTCGAGGTCGGCGCCGGAGAGATCGAGGTTGGTGGTCCAGCCGAATTGCGCCAGCCGCTGGTCGACGTTCGCCGCGGCGGAGATGCGGCGCTGATCGGCGCGGTCGCGCGCCTCGGCATCGGTCTGCGCCAGGATGGGATAGGCCATGTAGAGGATCTTGCAGGTCTTCGGGTCGCGGCCGAAGCGGCGCATGTTGGCATGGACTTCCTGGCGATAGTCCTTCATCGCCTCGATGCCCTTCGGGTGGGCGACGATGGTGTCGGCGTATTTCGCCGCGGTGGCGCGGCCCTTGGAGGAGCCGCCGGCCTGGGCGATGACCGGGCGGCCCTGCGGGCAGGGGCCGGAGTTCAGCGGACCGCGGCTGGCGTAGTATTCCCCCTTGAAGTCGATGGTATGGACCTTCGTGTGGTCGATCAGCACGCCGGACTTGCGGTCGGCGACGATGGCGCCGGGTTCCCAGGAATCCCAGAGCCGGGTCACGACATCGATGTATTCGCCGGCCATGTCGTAGCGGGTGTCGTGCTCCGGCAGCTTGTCGAGGCCGAAGTTCTGGCCTGAGAAGTCGGAGCTGCCGGTGACCATGTTCCAGCCGGCGCGGCCATTCGAGATCTGGTCGAGGGTGCCGACGATGCGGGCGGTGAGATACGGGTGGTAGGCGAAGGTCGAGAGGGTCGGGACCACGCCGAGGTGCTTCGTCGCCGCCAGCATCAGCGAGGCGATGACCGAAGGTTCCTGCCGCGGCACCGACATGCCGTTCTTCAGGAAGATCTCGCGCGAGTTCTGCCAGTTCTGGCCGATGTAGATGCTGTCCTCCAGCAGCATGTAGTCGAAGCCGGCACGGTCGATGGCGCGGGCGGCATCGACGAACATCTCGGCCGACATCCACTCCTCGCTGATGTTGCCGGTCCAGGCCTGGTTCCAGGCCTGGATGCTCGATCCCTGTAGGAACCAGGCGAGATGGAACATGTCAGCAGGCATCATTGTGCTCCGAGGGTTCTGGCATTGGGCAGGATCTGGTCGAGGAACGAGATCAGGCGGGGCTCGCGCGGCGCGGCGAGGACCTGGGCGGCGGGGCCGTCCTCGAGGATGCGGCCCTGGTCCATGAAGGCGAGGCGGTCGGCGACGCGGGCGGCGAAGCCGATCTCATGCGTCACCACCAGCATGGTCATGCCGGCCTCGGCCAGGCTGCGCAGCAGGGCGAGGACTTCGCCGACCACTTCCGGATCGAGCGCCGAGGTCGGCTCGTCGAAGAGCATCAGCGCCGGGTCCATGGCCAGGGCCCGGGCGATGGCGACGCGCTGGCGTTCGCCGCCCGAGAGCTCGTGCGGGTGGCGGCGGAGCAGGGCGCCGAGGCCGAGGCGGGTGAGCAGCGTCTCGGCCTTGGCCTCGGCCGCGGCGCGGTCACGGCCGAGGACGACGATCTGGCCGCGGGCGACATTCTCCAGCGCGGTCATGTGCGGCCAGAGGTTGAACTGCTGGAAGACGAAACCGAGGCGCGGGCGCATGGCCGCCACCTGCCGCGCGGTATGGCGCTGGACCACGCCGCCGGGGGTGGTGCCGCGGCCGAAGGGCCGGCCTTCCAGCTCGATGAAGCCCTCGTCCGGTTCATCGAGCCAGCTGGCGCAGCGCAGCAGGGTGCTCTTGCCGCAGCCGCTGCGGCCGATCAGGGCGACGACCTCGCCGGGGTGGATATCGAGATAGACGCCATCCAGCGCCACCGTCTGGCGGAAGCGCTTGCGGAGGTTGAGCAGGCGGAGGACGGGTCCGCTCATGCGCGGGTCCGCCAGTCGAGCGAGAGGTAGCGGGCGGCGGTGCGGCTGCGCAATACGGCGCCGGCCTGGGCGCGGCCGCTGCGGGCTTCCGCCCAGCGGGCGATGGCGCTGATGACGATGGCCATGGCCCAGTACAGCGCGGCGACGGCGGCGAAGACCTCCACCGGGGCGAAGGTATCGCCCTGCACGACCAGGCCCTGGTAGGTCAGCTCGGGGATGGTGATTGAGCTGAGGACGGCGGATTCCTTCATCATCGACAGGGTGGTGTTGGTCGAGGGCGGGACCAGGGCGCGCAGGATCTGCGGCGCGATGACGTGGCGCATGGCCTGGGGATAGGTCATGCCGATAGCCCGGGCGGAATCGAACTGGCCGATCGGGATGGCGAGGATCGCGGCGCGGATGATCTCCGCGTAATAGGCGCTGGAGAAGACCGCCAGCGCCACCACGCCGACCAGGAAGGCGGGCAGGCGGATGCCGGCGAAGGGCAGGCCGTAGTAGACAACGAACAAGGTGATGATGAAGGGCACGCTGCGGAGCGCCCCGACATAGCCGGCGACCAGCCAGCGCGGCAGCCGCCCCGGCAGCATCGCCAGCAGCGCCATGCCGATGCCGAGGGCATAGCCGAGCAGGAAGGCCAGGATGGTGATCTGCAGCGTCAGCCAGGCGCCGTCGAGGAACTGCCCGGCGTGGTCGGTGATGACCGAGACATCGAAGCGCATGCCGCTACGCCCGCCCGGCCGCGAGGCGGGCCTCCGCCAGCCGGCCGGCGGCGCCGACCGCGAGGTTGACGACGAGGAAGACCAGGGCGGCGGCCAGCAGATGCTCGAAGGGCCGGTAGCTGGCGCTGGCCATCTGCTGGGCGCGGCGCAGCACCTCGACCACGGTGATGACGGAGAGGAGGGCGGTGCCCTTCACCACGATGGTGAGCTCCGCCGTCAGCACCGGCAAAATGCGGCGGAAGAGCTGGGGCAGGACCACGCGCAGCCAGATGCCTCGTGGCGGCAGGCCGAGCGCGGTCGCGGCTTCCACCTGGCCGGGGTCGATGGTGCCGAGGCCGGCGCGCATCGCCTCGCTGAGGAAGATCATGCTGTTGGCGGCGATGGCGAGGATGCCGGCCATGATCGGGCTGAAGTTCAGGCCGATGGCGGGCAGGCCGTAGTAGCAGACGAAGATCTGGATCAGCAGCGGCGTGCCGCGGACCAGGCTGATCAGCAGGTCGATGGGGATGTTCACCGGCGCGAGCTTGAACGCGCGCAGCATGGTGAGCGCGGTCGCCGCCAGCACCGCCAGGACGATGATGGCGGCGGCGAGCTGGAGGTTCAGCAGCACCGCCTGGGCGAGGACCGGCACCGCCTTGAAGAAGATGCCGGCCTTGAACTCCATGGGTTCAGATGGCGCCGGGCGGCAGGTAGCCGGCGTCGGGGATGTCCATGCGCAGGCCGAACCACTTGTCCTGCAGCCGGCCGGTGGTGCCGTCGTCGCGCAGCTTGCGGAAGACGCCGGAGATGAAGTCGCGCAAATCGGTCTCGTCCGGCCGGGTGACCCAGGCGAGGTAGGTGGGCGGGGCGCCCTCGTTCGCCGGGCCGAGCAGGGCGAAGGTATCCGGCTGCTGCTTCACCAGGACCGAGAGCGGCGGCAGCGACTGCACCACCGCATCCACCTCCCGGCTGGCCAGGGCGACGAAGCAATCGGGGAAGGCGGGGAAGAGGCGGAGCTGCTTGAAGCCGGGGCCGCCGGCGGCCTTCAGCCGGGCATCGAGGGCGCGGGCGACGGGTTCGGTCGAGGAGGCGAGCTGGGTGGCGACGACCTTGCCGTTGAGGTCGGCCGGCTTGGTCATCGGGTCGCCCTTGCGCTTCAGCAGGTAGGGCATGCCGTTGGCGATGGGCAGGGTATAGGCGTAGCGCTTCGCCCGTTCCTCGTTGATGCCGACGGTGGTGGCGACGAAGTCGAACTTGCCGGCGAGCAGGCCGGGGAGGACGCCCTGCCAGGGCAGGTCGAGCTGCACCAGCCGGACGCCGAGGGCGGCGACGACTTCGGTCAGCAGGTCCTTGCCGTAGCCGACGATCTTGCCGTCCTGGACGTACTCGAAGGGTGGGTAGGCGGCCTCGGTGCCGACGGTGACGGTGCCGAGGCGGCGGATGCGCTCGAGCGCGGTCTCGGCCCGGGCCTGGCCGGGGATGAGGAGGGCGGTGCCGGCGGTGGCGGTGAGGGCGGCAAGGCTGCGGCGCGTGATCGGCACGGTCGGGATCCCCTCGGAGAGACGGTATCGCCTGTTTTGGCGGCAGAATGCTGGAACAATCACCAGAACAGGCGCGTTTGTCAGGATATCGCCTTTTCGTGGTGCAGTGCGGCATTGTCTCCGCACGCATGCTTGTATGATCTGCACGCATGAGCGCTGCCGCCCCCCTGCCGAGCCTGCCGCCCATCACCGAGGGGCATCTGCGCCTGCTGCGGATCTTCCGGGCGGTGGCCGAGGCGGGCGGGCTGACGGCGGCGGAGGCGCGGCTGAGCATGGAGCGCTCGACCATCAGCCGGCATCTGCAGACCCTGGAGACCAGGCTGGGGGCGACGCTCTGCTACCGCGGCCCGGCCGGCTTCGCGCTGACGGAATTCGGCCGGGTGGCGCTGCAGGTGGCGGTCGCCGCGGGCGATACGCTGGACATGGTGCGGGACGAGCTGGACCGGGCACGCAATGCGGTGCGGGGGGACCTGTACCTGGGCATCGCCGACAACTGCCTGACCAACCCGCGTTGCCGGGTGCATCGGGCGGTGGCGGCCTTCCGGGACCAGGCGCCCTCCGCCACGCTGCATGTGTCGATCGGCACGCCGGAGGACCTGCGGCAGGGGCTGCTGGAACGGCGGCTGCATATCGGCATCACCGGCATGGCGCTGGGCAAGGCGGAGATGCGGCAGCATCGGTTGTTTCCGGAGGAATTCCGGCTCTATGTCGGGCTGCCCGAGGGTGGCGAGGCGCCGGCGCTGCCGGAGCTGCAGGCGCGCGGCTACGTGCTGGTGACGCGGCAGAACGACTACCGCACCCTGAGCCTGGCGCGGCGGCTGAAGCTGGAACGCCATGCGGTGGCGCGGGGGCTGGAGGCGGTGGCGATGCTGCTGGCCGGCGGTGGCTTCGTCGGCTACCTGCCGACGCATTATGCGGACGCACTGCCGCAGCACCGGCTGGCCGAGGTCCGGGGCAGCGGCGCGCTGGCCTATACGACGAAATTCGCCATGGCGACGGTGCAGCACCACCGGCTGCCGCCGGCCGGGCACCTGCTGGTGGAGCTGCTGCGGCAGGTGCATGCGTGAGCCGCGGCCCGGCAGCGAGCGCAACAATTTCCCGGGGCCATTGAACCGCAAGGCCTGCGCCTGCGCTGTACCCTGTCACGGCAGGAAGAACATCATGCGCTCAGTCGCCGTCATTACCCTTTGCGCCGCGCTCGGCGCCGGTTTGGTCACACCCGCTTCGGCGCAGGACATGCAGGATACCATCGGCCGCCTGCTGCAGGGCTTCCAGGGCGGGCAGCCGCAGCAGCAGCAGGACCCGCGCAGCGGCGGCCCGCGGCGGGGCGACGACCGGCGACCGGTCTATGACGACAGGTCGGACCCCCGGGAACGGATGCACATGCTCGACGAAGCGGATCGCCGGCTGGATGCCCAGCAGCGGCAGATCGACGAGGACCGGCGCCGCATCGAGCAGGAGCGTCGCCGTCTTTCGCGCTAGTCGGGCGGCCGGCGTGGGACCCCGGACATGACCGTGCAGATCGCGGCGGCCTGGGATGCCAGGGTGGCGCATCTCCTCACCAGGCTGCCGCTGCGGGTTCAGTCCGGCGTGGCCTGGCTGCGGCATCCGTCGCGGAAAGCGTGGCGGCTGCTTGCGGGGGTGCTGCTCATCCTCGGCGGGATGCTGGCGATCCTGCCGATTCTGGGGCTGTGGATGCTGCCGCTGGGCCTGGCGCTGCTGAGCGACGATTTCCCGTGGCTCAAGGTATGGCTGGAGAAATCCGCGCGGGGGATCGGCCGGCTGTGGCGGCGGGTGCGGCGGCGAGATGCTTGAGGGCTCGGCGCGGGGCAGGTGATCCTGCCCTGACGGGAAGCCTGGGCGGAAGGGCCGCGATGCGCAGAAAGTGGCGGACCCGATACGATTCGAACGTACGACCTTTGCCTTCGGAGGGCAACGCTCTATCCAGCTGAGCTACGGGTCCCGCCCTCATCCCATACCTCAGCCCGTCCCGCGAAGGAAGCCCCCTCCGCCAGGAGATCTCAGGCCCCGGCCTCAGACGAATTGCGGGACCTGCGGCACGCCCAGCAGGTGGCGGCCGACCATCTCCAGGTGCCAGGGCGTCGCCTGGAGATGCTGGGAGATGCACATGGCGTCGCGGAAGCGCCGCTCGAAGGGTTCCGATTCCAGTACGGCGGTGGTGCCGGCGGCGCGGTAGCAGGCGACGGAAACCTCGGTCGCCTCCGCCATCACGCTGGTGGTCGCCAGCCGCAGCGCCATGCGGGTCTCGAGCGAGGCGGCGCCGGTGGCCTCGGCCTCGGCCCAGGCCTCCCGCGCGGTGCCCAGCAGGTACATTCGGGCGCTGCGCAGCTTCGCCTCGAGCTGGCCGATCTGCGCCTGGATGGAATGGTTCTCCGCCATGGATTGCGCGCCGGCGCGGGCGGTCTTGCCGCGGGCCAGGGCGACGAAGCGGTTCAGCATGCCGCGGGCAGTGCCGAGCGCCGTCGCGGAGAAGCCGGTGGCATAGCAGAGGTGGGAGGTGAAGGCGGTGATGGTGCCGTGCTCCTGCCGTTCGTCCAGCCGGTCGCGGAAGCAGGCATGGCTATCGGGCACGAAAAGGTCGGTCAGGGCATAGGTATCGCTGCCGGTGCCGCGCAGCCCCATGGAGGCCCAGTCGCCGGTGATGGTCGCCTCTGCCTTGGGAAACAGCACGGTGACGAATTCCGGCTTGCCGTTCGGCCCGGGGCGCGGCGTGCCATCGGCCAGCACCACGGGCACATGGGCGCCGAGCGTCGTCGCGTGCCGGCTGCCGCTGGCGAAGTCCCAGCTGCCGGTCACCCGGAAGCCGCCGGGGACGACCGTCGCGGTCGCCCGGTTGTGCTGGGCACCCCAGGCGAGGGCCTGGTCGCGGGCGCCGAACAGGGCGCGGCCCACCTCCGGTGCCAGATAGGTGGAGGAGGTGAGGATGGAGACATTGCCCTGATTCACGCACCAGGCGGTGCTCGGGTCGCCGATCGCTAGCGCCTCGCAGATCTCGGCGAAGACCGGGAGCGAGAGGGCCTGGCCGCCGATGGCGCGGGCGGTCAGCAGGCGGAAGAAGTCGTTTTCGCGCAGCGCCTGCAGGACGTCGGGCGTGAGCTGGCGGCCGGCCTCGATGGCGGGGGCGGCGGCTTCCAGCAGGGGGATCAGGGCGCGGGCGCGCTCGACCGGGCCGGCGGCGGGCGGTTCGGCGCGGGAGAGAGCCTCGCTCCGTTGCGGCTCCAACTGTCCGAGTTCGGCAGCGGCCATCCTGTGATCCTCCCTCGCCTGGGGCGAGGCTAGCATGCCCGGCGGCGGCGACCAATCAATTAGGACGGTCGCCCGACCATGGACTGGTCAGCGGTGCAGCCGGGCCAGGGTATCGGCCTCCGCCGCGGCCAGCATCGCCCTGGCATCGGCCGGCAGCAGCAGCCTCTCGGCCACCAGCCGGGCGGCGGCGGCCTGCACCGCGTCGCGGTAGGCGGTGGGGGTGGCGTAGCGCTCGGCGAGCGAGGGGCGCGGGTCGCCGGCGGCCTCGCGGTCCGCGCGGGTGGCGGCGAAGGCGACGACGGCGCCGGTGTTGGTGCAGAGGGCGCCCGCGGCGAAGCCCTCGGCACGGGGGTTCCAGCCGGTATAGGTCGCCTTGGGAACCTCGATGGCCGGGCTGCGCAGGCCGGCGATGGCATTGCCGTCGGCATCGACGCGCGGCAGCAGCACCGGGTATTCGCCCTTCACCACCGGCGGCACCACGGTGTTGTCCACCCATTGCGCCGGACCATGGGTGCCGCGGTAGCCGAGCGCCGGGATCGCCGGATAGAGCCCGGCCGCCGGCTGCAGGGTGCCGTCGCGCCGCATCGGGTAGCGGCTGGCGGGCGGTTCCACGCCGTCGCGCATCCAGGCCTCCAGCGCCGCCAGCAGCGCCCGCATCGGGCCGCCGGCCTGCAGCGGGTTCACCGGCAGGGCGCAGCGGTCGATCGGCGCCGCCACCGCCTGGGCCGCGGCATAGTGCGGATGGCCGGTCATCAGATAGGCGCGGACCTCGGGCGGCAGGTCGATGTGGTTGCCGCGCGTATCCGTCACCAGGAGGGAGGCGCGGGCGCCCCAGAATTCGTACTCGCTATCCGTCTGCATGATGCGCGGGCAGGTATTGCTCACCCGGCAGCGCAGCAGCAGCCCGTCGCGCCGGCCGCTGAGGTGGTCCTCGGTCACCGCATAAGTGAAGGGGAATTGATCGGCGGGGTAGAGCCGGTCGCCATGCGGGGTCGGGTTGCGGCCGGGCTGGGCGAAGCGGGCATTGGTGAAGGTGCGGCGGGTGCCGGGGATATGCGCCAGCATGGCGTCGAAGACCTGGCGCCCGGCCTCGTCCTGGTTGAAGCCGAGGTAGAGGTAGTCCCGCACGAAGCGGCCGGATTGGGAGATGCCGGTGAGGATCGCGCGGTCGATGCCGGGGCGGGCATTGGCGGCGGGGACCAGGGGATTGGCCTCGGACCTGTCGTGGCGGAGGAAGGCGGCGATGTCCCGCACGGCGGCGAAGGCCAGGCCCTGCACCACCGGCTCCTTCGCGGTGTAGATCAGTTCATAGAGTGCGCCGGCATCGAAGCCGGGTGGGCGGGTGATCTCGATCCGCTGCGGATCGAGGAAGCGGAAGGCGAGGCCGGGCGGCGTCTGCCTGGCGTCGCCTGCCTGGGCGCGGACCGTGAGGATGGCGCCCTCCGGGCTGGCGGCCGGATAGGTCAGCGGCGCCGCCACCGGGGACTGGGTATGGTCGAAAAGGAATTCCTCCCGCGAGGGGCCGGTCACGCCGGGCAGGACAGGGGCGGCGAGGCGCATGCCGGTGCCGGGGGCGAGGTCCGCCTGCCAGCCGATCCAGGCCAGGGTATAGCCCTGCGCCAGCAGGTGGCCGTTGCCGGCGGCGGTGCCATTGGCCAGGACATTGGCGCCGGCGGTGTCGTTCATGAGCTGGCCGATGATCTCCCGGCCGCGGTTCGGCACTTCCAGCAGCAGGGTGCCGTTGCCGCGGGCCATGTCGGCGGGGCGCAGGATCACCACCTCCGCCGTGGCCTGGACCCGGCCGGCGGCATCGCGCGGCGCCAGGGCGATGTCGGCGATGAGGGCATTGCGCGCATCGGCGGGGTCCACCGCGACGGTGGCCTTGCCGGTGATCCGCAGATAGGCCCCGGCGGTGCCGAATTCCTGGCCGCCGAAGGCCGGCGCGGCGGGGCCGCTGAGCTCGAGCCGCTGGAACTCGGCCCGGGCGGGCATGGCGGCGGCCACCCCGATGGCCAGCAGGCCCGCGGCGATCATGCGCATGGATTGGTTCCTCCCGCGCGACAGCCTGTTGCGCGGCCGGGCTTTCCGCAAGGGGGGCTGCTAGTCCAGCCAGCCGGGCGGCTGCCAGTCCATCCGGCCGAGGCGATAGAGCAGATGGGTGCGGAGCGGATGGCCGGCCGGCAGCCGGGGATGTTCGAAGGTGCCGTGGGGTCGCATGCCGAGCTTGGCCATGAGCAGCCAGGAGGGCGCATTGGCGGGGGTGGTGAAGGCGATGATCTCGGCCAGGCCGATGCGCCGGTAGCCGGCCCAGAGGGCGAGCTGCGCCGCTTCCTCGGCATAGCCCTGGCGCTGGTGGGGGGGCGCGATGCGCCAGCCGAGTTCGACCGCCGGGGTGAAGCCGGCGTCCCAGGGCGGGTCCCAGGGGATGTGCTGCAACCCGACCAGGCCGACCAGCCCCGGGGCCGTGCGCCGCTCCACTGCCCAGAAGCCCCAGCCGTGCCGGGTGAAATGCCCGGCCAGCCGCTCCGCCCAGGCATCGCTCTCCGTGCGGGACAGCGGGCCGGGGAAGTGCCGCATCACCGCGGGATCGGCGTTCAGCGCGGCGAGGGGCGCCAGGTCCGCCGGCTGCCAGGGGCGCAGGCGCAGGCGCGGGCCTTCCAGCGTCATCGGTTCCGCGGCGGGGGCTTCGGGCAGGGCGCTGCTCATGACATCCGCTCCGCCGCCGATCGGTAAATTCGCACAAAATCCGCGTTCGGATTACAGAGGGGTTGCACCGGGGCCCTGGCCCTGCGCCGAGTCCGGTCAGCGCCGGCACGCCGGCAGACCGAGAGAGCCGCGGCGCCCGCGGCGGAGTAAAGGAAAGCGACTGGATGAGCGACGCAACACCCGCCGGTGAGGGGCTTCAGGGGCTTGGCCTGGCGGGCTCCGCCGGCGCCCTGGCCGGCCTCCGGGTGATCGACCTGACCCGCGTGCTGGGCGGACCCTATTGCACCATGGTGCTGTCGGACCACGGCGCCGAGGTGATCAAGCTGGAGCCGCCGCAGGGCGACGAGGTCCGCGACTGGGGCCCGCCGTTCAACACGGCCGGCGATGCCAGCTACTTCGTCGGCGTCAACCGCAACAAGCGCTCCGTCGGCCTCGACCTCTCGAAGCCCGAGGGGCGCGAAGTGCTGCTGCGGCTGCTGGATGGCGCCGATGTGCTGATCGAGAATTTCAAGCCGGGCAGCATGGAGAAGTGGGGCCTCGGCTACGAGGCGGTGCTGCAGGCGCGCTTCCCGGGCTTGGTGCATTGCCGCGTCTCCGGTTTCGGCGCGGATGGTCCGCTGGGGGGCTTTCCCGGCTATGACGCCGTGCTGCAGGCGATGGTCGGGCTGATGTCGATCAACGGCACCGAGGATAGCGGGCCGACGCGATTGGGCAACCCGATCGTCGACATCGCCACCGGGCTGTTCAGCACCATCGGTATCCTGATGGCCTTGCAGGAGCGTGCGAAGAGCGGGCTCGGCCAGTATGTCGACATGACACTGCATGATTGCGGCATGGCGCTGCTTCACCCGCATGCGGCGAATTTCTTTCTTAATGGCAAGCGGCCCAAGGCCACTGGCAACCCGCATCCCAACCTTGCGCCGTATTCGAAGTTCCGCACCCGTACCTGCGAGATCTTCGTGGCCGCGGGCAATGATCCGGCCTTCCGCAAGTTCTGCGAATTCCTCGGCTTCCCCGAGATGGCGAAGGACGAACGCTTCGCCACCAACGGGGCCCGCGTCGTCAACCGAGACGCGCTGACCGAGGTGCTGAATGCGCGCTTCGCCGATGAGGACGGGCATGACCTGACCCGACGCATGCTCGCCGCCGGCCTGCCGGCCGGGCCGGTGCTGCATGTGGATGAAGCCATGGCCGCGGCGCATACCGCGCATCGTGCCATGGTGACCGAACTCGGCGACTACCGGGGTCTCGGTACGCCGATCAAGCTGTCGCGCACCCCGGGTGGCACCCGGTCCGAACCGCCGCGCTACGCCGAGCACACCGACAGCGTGCTGTCCCAGAACGGTTTTTCCGCCGCCGAGCTCGCAGCCCTGCGATCCTCCGGCGTGCTGGTGGATACACGCCGCCGATGAGCGATTCCCCGACCACCGAAGCCCCCGCCGTGCTCGACATGCTGCGCCTGCAGCCGATCGAGAACAGAGTCGATGTCCAGGCGCTGTTCGGCCAATGGGCCAAGGCCCTGGCCACCGACGAGCGCTTCAAGGGCGCGCGCAATGCCTTCAAGCCGGATGCCTCGGCGGTGCTGGAAGCGGTGAAGGGCGCCTTCGAATGGCGCGTGACCCTGCGCCCGGCCGGGATCGCCGCAGGGCTCGACTTCAACCTGCGGCTGATCGACAAGTCGGCGTCCTATACGCCGCTCGACCGCACCAATCCCGGTGCCTTCGGCCGCGACCCGGCCGATGGCGCGGTCTATGCGCTGCGGCAGTGGTACGACACCAAGCGCATCGGCAGCCGGCCGCTGAAGGACGAGGCGCTGATCAAGTATGCGGCGCCGCCGACTGCCGAGCTGTTCCATGCAGCCTCCCATGCCAATGCGGGGCGGGGGCGGCTGTACCTGATCGTGGCGAAGCTGAGCGATCCGGCGGCGGAGATCGCGCAGCAGACCTTCGATGCCATCACCGGCTTCCACAAGGTGGCGGCCGCCGCGCGCGAGGATGCCTGGTAGGCAGCGTCGCCGGCCGGGCCTGAGCGCCCGCGTAAGGCCCGTTCTGCTGCCGCATTGGGCAGCGGTGCGGTGCCGGGGCGCCGGGATCCTAGCCTGAGAGAGGCCTGACCGCCCGTTCGGGAATGGCATCGGCCTTGCAGCAGGGGTTGCCGCAGACGCCGGGCCAGGTCCGGCGGACAGGAGGCTTCCCCATGCAGCGACGCATCATGCTGGCCGCCGGCATCGCCACGCCGGTGGCATTGGCCACACCCGCCATCGCCCAGAGCCTGCCGGAGATCCGCTGGCGGCTGACCAGCAGCTTCCCCCGCACGCTCGACATCACCTATTCGACCAGCGAGTACATGTGCCGGATGGTGAGCGAGATCACCGACGGCCGCTTCCGCATCACGCCCTTCCCCGCCGGGGAGCTGGTGCCGGGCCTGCAGGCGATGGATGCGGTGAGCTCCGGCAGCGTCGAGATGGCGCATACCGGCGGGCTGTTCTTCACCGGCAAGAACAGCGCCCTGGCCTTTTCGACGACCGTGCCCTTCATGCTGAACGTGCGGCAGCAGCATGCCTGGTTCTACCATGGCGGCGGCAACGAGCTGCTCAACGGCGTCTACCGGGACTTCGACATCCATGCGATGCCCTGCGGCAATACCGGCAACCAGATGGGCGGCTGGTTCCGCCGCGAGATCCGCACCGCCGAGGATCTGCGCGGGCTGAAGTTCCGGGTCGCCGGGCTGGCCGGCAATGTCATGTCCAAGGTGGGCGTGGTGCCGCAGCAGATCGCGCCGGGCGACATCTATCCGGCGCTGGAGCGGGGGACGATCGACGGGGTCGAGTACATCGGCCCCTACGACGATGCCAAGCTCGGCTTCAACAAGGTGGCGCGCTACTACTACTACCCCGGCTGGGGCGAGGGTGGCGCGGTCTTCCACGCCTTCGCCAACCTGCAGAAATTCCAGGCGCTGCCGCCGGCCTATCGTGCCGCGATCGAGACGGCCTGCACCGCGGCCAGCACCTGGATGCTGGCGCAATACGACTGGAAGAACGTCGATGCGCTGTACCGGCTGGTGGCCGAGGGGGTGCAGCTCCGTGCCTTCCCCAACGAGGTGATCGATACGCTCCACCGCTCGACGCAGGAGGTCTTCGCCGAGCTGTCGGCGGCCAATCCGAAGTTCAAGGAATTGCTGGAAAGCCAGGTGGCCTTCCGGGACCGGCACTACGCCTATCACCAGGTCTCGGATTACGCTTTCGACAGCATGATGCTCCGGCTGCGCCGGCAGCAGGGGCGGTAACCTTTTGCCGCTTGCCTAACCCCCGGCTTGCCCGCTTCTATGGCCGCCGTCTGGAAAGAACGGCGGCCGGCCCCCAGGGGGCGAAGGCAAGCCACTAGGGGGGTGCATGGCAGGCCGACAAGGTCCTTCGCCGATGCGTCAGGCCATCCGCCGCCGCCGCGGGGATGGCTGACGCATGGCTCTGCTCGAGGTCCGTGACGTCATCGTCCGGTTCGGCGGCGTCACCGCCGTCGCCGGGGTCTCCTTCGAGGTGGAGGAGCGGCAGATCTGCGGGCTGATCGGCCCCAATGGTGCCGGCAAGACCACGCTCTTCAACGTCATCAGCGGCATCTACCAGCCGACCGAGGGCGAGGTGCGCTTCGCCGGGCAGGGGACGACCGGGCAGCCGCGGCATCGCATGGCGCCGCTCGGCCTGGGGCGGACCTTCCAGAACCTGGCGCTGTTCCGCAGCATGACGGTGCGGGAGAATGTGCTGGCGGGGGCGCATGCCCAGGGGAGTGCCGGCTTCCTGGCCAATGCGCTGCGGCTGCCGGCGGCACGGCGGGAGGAGGCGGCGGCGGAGGACCATGCGCGGTCGCTGCTCGCGCTGCTGGACCTTGAGGCGGTGGCGGAGGTGCCGGTGGCGGCGCTGCCTTTCGGCACCCAGAAGCGGGTGGAGATGGCCCGCGCGCTGATCGGCAAGCCGAAGCTGCTGCTGCTGGACGAGCCGGCGGGCGGGCTGAACCATGGCGAGGTCGACGGCCTGGCGACGCTGCTGCGGGACATCCGGCGGAACTTCGACCTCGGCATCCTGCTGGTCGAGCATCACATGAACCTGGTGATGCGGGTTTCGGACAAGGTGGTCGCGCTCGACTTCGGCAAGAAGATCGCCGATGGCACGCCGGACGAGGTCCGCGCCGACCCCGAGGTGATCCGCGCCTATCTCGGCGCCGAGCCGGATGCCGCCCATGCTGCTTGAGGTGAAGGGGCTCCGGGCCGGCTATGGCCAGACGCATGTGCTGCACGGCCTCGATTTCGTCGTCGAGGATGGCGGGGTGACGGCGCTGCTCGGCGCCAATGGCGCGGGCAAGACGACGACCTTGCGGGCCATCTGCGCGATGATCCGCACCGAGGGTGAGATCACCCTGAACGGCGAGCGCATCGATGGCCGGGCGACCGAGGATATCGTCCGCCGCGGCCTGGCGCATGTGCCGGATGGGCGTGGCACCTTCATGGAACTCTCGGTTGAGGAGAATTTCCGGCTCGGCGCCTATACCAGGCGGGACCGCGAGGTGCAGGCGGATTTCGAGCGGATGTTCGACTGGTTCCCCCGCCTGAAGCAGCGCTGGCGGCAGCAGGCGGGCACGCTCTCGGGCGGCGAGCAGCAGATGCTGGCGATCGCCCGGGCGCTGCTGCTGCGGCCGAAGCTGCTGCTGCTCGATGAGCCGAGCTTCGGGCTGGCGCCGCTGATCGTGCAGGAGATCTTCGGCATCATGCGCCGCATCCGCGACGAGCGCGGCGTCGGCATATTGCTGGTGGAGCAGAACGCCAACCTCGCGCTGGACCTCGCCGACCGGGCCTATCTGCTGGAGACGGGGCGCATCGTCGTCGCCGGTCCGGCGGCGGAGATCCGGCAGGACGAGGCCATCCGCCGTTCCTACCTGGGATACTGAAGCCGATGGATGGTCTCGCACATCAGGTCATCGCCGGCATCGCGACGGGGGGCATCTATGCCTCGGTCGCGCTGGCGCTGGTGATGATCTACCAGGCGACGCATCACGTGAATTTCGCGCAAGGCGAGATGGCGACGCTGTCGACCTTCATCGCCTGGTCCATGGTGCAGGCGGGGATGCCCTATTGGGTCGCCTTCTTCGGCACCGTCGTCGTCTCCTTCATCATCGGCGTGCTGGTGGAGCGCATCCTGCTGCGGCCGGTTCAGAATGCGCCGGTGCTGACGCATGTCGGGGTCTTCATCGGGCTGCTGCTGATCGTCGGCAACTTGACCGGCTGGGTCTTCGGCTACACGACGAAGGTCTTCCCCTCGCCCTTCAGCTCGGAGAAGCCGATCCTCGGCGGGCTGGTCTCGGCGCATGAGCTGGGCAGCACGGCGGTGACGCTGGTGGTGCTGGCGCTGGTCTTCCTGTTCTTCCGTTATACCAGCCTTGGGCTGGCGATGCGGGCGGCGGCCTACAACCCGCGCTCGGCGCGGCTGGTCGGCGTCAGGGTCGGCTGGATGCTGGCGCTGGGCTGGGGGCTGGCGGCGGCGATCGGTGCGGTCGCCGGGATGATGGTGGCGCCAGTCGTCTTCCTCGACCCGACGATGATGCTGGGCATATTGCTCTATGCCTTCGCCGGGGCGCTGATGGGCGGCATCGACAATCCCTCCGGCGCGGTCCTCGGCGGCTTCACCGTGGGCGTGCTGGAGAATCTGGCGGGTGCCTATGTGGTGGGGACGGAGCTGAAGCTGACGGTGGCGCTGGCCATCATCATCGGCGTGCTGGTCGTCAAGCCCTCCGGCCTGTTCGGCCGCGTCGTGACCAGCAGGGTATAGGGCGATGGGCGAGAATCTGGCGCTGCCTTTGTCCCTCGCTTCCGCCCGGCCGGCGACGCCGGCCTGGCAGCGGGTGGGTTTCGTGCTGGCGGGCGTGGCGCTGGCCATCGCGCCGCTGTTCCTGCTGGAAAGCTTCCACCTGTTCCAGCTCACCATGGCGGTGATCATGGCGCTGGCGGTGCTCGGGCTGAACATCGTCAGCGGCTACAACGGGCAGATCTCGCTGGGGCATGGCGCCTTCTTCGCGGTGGGCGCCTACGTGACCGCGATCCTGATGTCGCATCTCGACTGGTCCTTCTGGGCGACCCTGGCGCCCTCGGCGGCGATCTGCGGGCTGGTGGGCTATGGCGTCGGCTTCCCGGCGCTGCGGCTGGGCGGGCTGTACCTGGCGCTGACGACCTTCTCCCTGGCGGTCGCGGTGCCGCAGATCCTCAAGCACAAGGCGCTGGAGGACTGGACCGGCGGCGTGCAGGGGCTGTTCCTGGTGAAGCCGGAACCGCCGGCCTGGCTGCCGGTGGCGATCACCGCGGACCAGTGGATGTACCTGGTCGCGGTCGGCATCGCGGCGGTCTGCTTCCTGCTGTCCTGGAACCTCATCCGCGGGCGGATCGGCCGGGCACTGATGGCAACAAGGGACCATCCGACCGCGGCCGAGGCCATGGGGATGGATACCGCGACCCTGAAGACCCGGGCCTTCGCCACCAGCGCGATGATCACCGGGCTCGCCGGGTCGCTCTCCGCCGTGGCGGTGGAATTCGTGGCGCCGGACAGCTTCGGCTTCGGCGTCTCCATCACCCTGTTCGTCGGGATGGTGGTGGGGGGCGTCGCCTCCATCCTCGGCTCGCTCTTCGGCGGGCTGTTCGTGCTGTTCGTCCCCAACATCGCCGAGGCCATCTCCAAGGCGGCGCCGGGGGTGATCTACGGCATTATCCTCATTGCCTTCCTCTTTGTCCTGCCCGACGGATTCGCCGGGCTGCTGCGCCGGATCGCCGCGAAACTGCGCGGCCGATAACAACCAAACGAAGACCGGGACAACGACCATGATTTTCAATCGCCGTGCCTTGCTGACCGGGACCGCCGCCGCCTTGGTCGCCCCCGCCATCGCCGCCGCGCAGGAGGCGCCGGGCGTGACGGCGACCGAGATCCGCATCGGCAGCACCAATGCGCTCTCCGGCCCGGCCTCGTCCTATTCGGTCATCTCGCGCTGCCTGTCCGCCATGTTCAAGCGGGTGAACGACCAGGGCGGCATCGCCGGGCGGCAGGTGAATTTCATCGTCTATGACGACAGCTACCAGCCGCCGCGCACGCTGGAGCAGACCCGGCGGCTGGTGGAACAGGACAAGGTCGCCTTCCTGTTCAACCAGCTCGGCACCCCGACCAACAGCGCGATCCATCGCTACGTGAATTCCCGCAAGATCCCGCACCTGTTCCTGGCGACGGGCGCCGACAAATGGGGGCAGCCGAAGGAGTATCCCTGGACCATCGGCTGGCAGCCCAGCTACCGGACCGAGGCGCAGATCTACGCGAAATACGTGCTGGAGCAGAAGCCGGCGGCGAAGATCGGCCTGCTGTACCAGAACGACGACTTCGGCAAGGACTACGTCAACGGCGTGCGGGACATCCTGGGCGACCGCTTCGATGCCATGGTGAAGCTGGTCTCGCACGAGGCGACGGATGCGACGATCGACAGCCAGATCGTGACCCTGCAGTCCTCGGGCTGCGACGTGCTGATCTGCGGCATCATCCCGCGCTTCGCGGCGCAGGCCATCCGCAAGGTCTTCGACATCGGCTGGAAGCCGATGATGTTCATGACCAATGTCTCGGTCTCCGGCTCCATCGTCATGCAGCCGGCGGGGGTCGAGAAGGGCGTCGGCCTCATCACCTCCGACTACCGGAAGGACCAGTCGGACCCGAGCTGGGCCGATGATGCCGGGATGAACGAGTGGCGCGACTTCATGCGCCGCTACATCCCGGACGGGGAGCTGGGCGACAACAACTACACCTATGCCTATGGCGCCGGCAGCACGATGATCCAGGTGCTGAAGCAGTGCGGCAGCAATTTCTCCCGCGACAACGTCATGAAGCAGGCGACGAACATCGCGCCGCTCGAGATCGGGACCCTGCTGCCGGGCGTGAAGGTCAACACCAGCCCGGCCAACTACCACCCCATCCGCCACATGCAGCTGCAGCGCTGGGACGGCAGGTCCTGGGTGCGCTTCGGCGGCGTGATCGAGGGCGCCAACGTGTAGCCCTCGCCGTTCCACCACAGGGAGGACAAAAATCATGCTGAACCGTCGCATGCTGTTGGCCAGCGCGCTTGCCGCGCCGGCCGTGGGTCACGCACAGGATTTGCCGGGCGTCACCGCCAGCGAGATCCGCATCGGCAACACCATGCCTTACAGCGGGCCCGCCAGCGCCTATGGCAGCATCGGCCGGTCGCATACCGCCTTCTTCCGCATGATCAACGACCAGGGCGGCGTCGGCGGCCGCAAGATCAACTTCATCACCTACGACGACGGCTATAGCCCGCCGAAGACGGTGGAGCAGACCCGGCGGCTGGTGGAACAGGACAAGGTCGCCTTCCTGTTCAACCCGCTGGGCACCGCCAGCAACAGCGCCATCGTCCGCTACATGAACCAGCGCAAGGTGCCGCACCTGTTCCTGTCCACCGGCGCGGACAAGTGGGGCACCTACCAGGAGACGCCCTGGACCATCGGCTGGCAGCCCAGCTACCGGACCGAGGCGCAGATCTACGTCAAGCACATGCTGGAGCAGAAGCCGAACGCGAAGCTGGCGCTGCTGTACCAGAACGACGACTTCGGCAAGGACTACGTCACCGGGGTGCGGGATATCCTCGGGCCACGCTTTGACAGCGTGGTGAAGGCGATCTCGCATGAGGCGACGGATCCGACGATCGACAGCCAGGTCGTCTCCCTGCAGGGTAGCGGCGCCGATGTGCTGCTGACCGCGACCACGCCGAAATTCGCGGCGCAGACCATCCGCCGCGTCGCCGAGGTCGGCTGGAAGCCGCTGCATTACCTGACCAACGTCTCGATCAGCGTCGGCACGGTGATGGAGCCGGCCGGGCCGGAGCGGGGCATCGGCATCATCACCTCGGCCTATCTGAAGGATCCGACCGATCCGGGCTGGGCCAATGATGCCGGGATGAACCAGTGGCGAGCCTTCATGGCGAAGTACCTGCCGGAGGGCGACCTGAAGGACGGCAGCTTCCCCTTCGCCTTCGGCGTGGCAAGCACGCTGATGCAGGTGCTGAAGCAATGCGAGGGCAATTTCGCCCGCGACAACATCATGCGGCAGGTGGCCAGCATCCACGCGCTGGAAGTGCCGACCCTGATCCCCGGCATCCTGGTGAATACCGCGCCGGACAACTTCCACCCCATCCGGCAGATGCAGCTGCAGAAATGGACCGGGACGACCTGGGAACGCTTCGGCGGGCTGATCGAGGGGGCGCAGGTCTAGTCACTTCAGCCGGCCACGGACCAGGCTGAAGCCGGCGGCGGCGAGGGCGAAGCCGACTCCCGCCGCCAGGGCCAGCTTCGGCCCGCCGCCGAGCTGGAAGGCGATGGCGACCAGGGTGGTGCCCAGGGTCTGGCCGGTCAGCCGGGCGGTCGCCTGCATGCCGCCGGCGCCGCCGCTGCGGGCCATGGGCGCGGCGGAGAGCATGGTCCGGTTGTTGGGAGTCATGAAGAAGCCGAAGCCGGCCCCGGCCAGGCCGACCACCAGCGCCAGCAACGGCATCGGCGAGTCGCCGGGCAGCAGCACCAGCACCAGCAGGGCGAGGGAGAGCGTGCCGCCGCCCAGCATGCAGAGGAAGGCGGTCGGCATCCGGTCCGAGAGCCGGCCGGCCAGTGGCGCGGCGACCGCGAGGGCCAGCGGCCAGGGCGTCATCAGCAGGCCGGTCTCCACCTGCCCATGGCCATTGGCGATGAAGTGGAAGGGCAGCGAGACGAAACTCAGCGACCAGGCGGTGAAGCAGCAGACCGAGGCGGCGACCGCGACGCCGACGGCCGGCAGCCGCAGCAGGTCCAGCGGCAGCAGCGGCGTCGGCGTCGCCAGGTCCCGCCGCACCAGCGCCACCGCCGCGGCCAGGCCGATGCCGAGGCCCAGCGCGCCGGCCAGGGGCGCCGAGAGCACGAGGTCCATGCCGAGGAAGATCATGCCGAAGGCGACCGCGGCCAGGACCGCCGCCGTCCAGTCGAAGCGCCGCCGGGCGCGCGGGGTCTGCGGCAGGGTGTAGTAGCCGATGACGATGCCGGCTAGGCCGAGCGGCACGTTCACCGCGAAGAGCCAGGGCCAGGGCCCGAGCGCGAGGATGGCCGAGCCGATGCTGGGACCCGCCGCCGCCGAGATGGCGACGGTCATCGCATTCACGCCGATGGCGCGGCCGAGCTGGCGGGAGGGGTAGGTATAGCGCACCAGCCCCGCCGTCAGCGCCATGACGGCCGAGGCGCCGAGCCCCTGCACCACCCGCGCCACCACTAGCAGCGGGAAGGAGGGCGCCAGGGCGCAGCCGAGGGAGGCGGTGACGTAGAGCACCATCCCCGCCAGGAAGACGCGCCGGAAGCCGAGGATCTCGGCGAGCGAGGCGAAGGAGATGAGGGTGGCGACCACCACGACCTGATAGCCGTTGGTCAGCCAGATCACGCTGGCCGGGTCCACGCCGAGGTCCCGGCCGATTGCCGGCAGCGCCACGTTGATCATGGCGGTGTCCAGCACGGTGATGACGATCGAAACCAGAATCGCGCCGATGGCGAAGCTGCGCCGCGGCTCGGGCAGGCCATCCGGCTGCCCCATCCTAAGTGCCCATTCCGTGCACGTTACTTCCTGCCGTTTCCGGCCAGGAGGCTACTCGGCGGCGAGCGCGACCGGAAGCCGTGGCAGCGCAACCCCGACCAGCACGTCACGCGTGACCAGGGCGGCGAGCTGCGCCTCGTCCCAGCCTTCGGTGCCCTCGGGGCGCAAGGGCAGGACCATCCAGCGGTAGTCGGCGGTGCTGTCGATGACGCGGAGCTGCACGCCGGGGGCGACGGTGGTGCCCCATTCGGCCAGCACCGCGCGCGGCTCCCGCACCGCGCGGGAGCGGTATTCGAAGGATTTGTACCAGTGCGGCGGGTAGCCGAGCACGGCGCGCGGGTAGCAGCTGCAGAGGGTGCAGACCACCAAGTGGTGCAGCGTGGGGGTATCCTCGAGGATGCCCAGCGGCGGCGCGCCGGCCATGGAGACGCCCATCTGCTCCGCCGCGGCGGCGCCGTTGGCGACCATGAACTTGCGCCATTCCGGATCGAGCCAGGCCTTGGCGACCATGCGGGCGCCGATTTCCGGGCTGGCCTTGTCGGTACTGGCCTGGCGGGCGGCGATCTCCTCCTCGGAGACCAGCCCCTTGGCCTTCAGCGCGGTGACCAGCTTTTCCAGCAGGGCGATGGATTGGGGACGGGCGGGCGCGCTCATGCTGCCTCCTGCACCGGGGCTGCCGGTTCCAGCCAGTGTTCGAAGATTTCCACCAGCAGGCTGTCGCCGGCCTCACCCTCGGACCAGATCGGCGGCTGGTCGAACAGGACGTGGTAGAGCGGACGGGCCGGGGCGGGGCGGGCGAAGGCTAGGTCCTCGGGGTTGGCGAAGCTGCCGAGCACCCGTTCCACCGTGCCGCTGCGGCCGCGCAGGTAGTGCGGGGTGCGGATGTGGCAGCGGCCACGGGCCTCGGGCCAGTCGTCCTTGACACGGACCCGGTCGCCGGGGGCGAAGGCGGTCATGCCACCTCCTCCGCGGCAATGACGCCCTTCTCGACCATGAGCGCGGTGATCGAGGTCAGCCAGCGCTCGTAGTAGGTCAGGCTGAAGTATTCGCCCTCGGGGATGGATTCGATGCCCCGGCGCAGTTCGTCGACTGTCATCATCTTCTTCTGCGCCAGGATCTGGCGCAGCGCGTCCACCCGCTTGCCGAAGTCGTCCGGCGGGGCCTCGTCGCGCTCGACGGGGGTGCAGCGGTAGCGGCTGGCGCCGCCGAGGTCGTGGATGGCGGGGATGGGGGCGTCGGTCATGGCGGATAGGCTAGGGCGCGAGCGGGGCTCGCGTCCAGTCTCACTCGATGACTTCGCCCGGGGCGATGCCCCAGATCTCGCTGCGGCGGATATAGCCGCGGTAATCGCCGACCCGGGCCTCGCACCAGGCGCTGGCGGCTTCGCAATGGCGGAGGCTGCCGATGACGCCGGGCCGCAGCCGGGCGACGAGGTCGGCGGTTTCCTCCGGCTTCCGGCGGAGGGCGCGTTCCTCGCCCTGGACCAGGAAGCTGCGGCGGGCGGAGAGCAGGGGCTTCTGGACCCAGCCCTCGGTGCCTTCCGGGTCGCGGATGCGGCGCCAGGCCTGGTGCTCCTCGATGATCTGCACCGGCAGGTCCTTGCGCTGGTAGGTCCAGTCGATGCGGAAGCGCAGGTCCGGGCCGACCCGGAGGTTGACCTGGTTGGAGCCGAGGGCGGCGAAGCGCGGGAGGGGGCGGCCGGTATCACTGCCCACGGCGGGCGGC